>NZ_JBWKZH010000007.1:42952-142388 GCF_059424305.1 Hydrogenophaga sp. GW456-12-10-14-TSB4
GGGGTGGGCGCATGCCCGGGTGGGCGCCCGCGAGCAGGCGCCGGAGAACGGTCACCCGCACCAGCGGCCCCGAGCCAAAGCAGGCGAGAAAAATTACTCGACAGCCTTGTAGGTAGAAGCCGCCGGATCGGCCTTCAACAGGAAGAGCTTGGGCGCAGCCAGATGGTTGGTCGCCGTGAAACCGATGGGCGTCATGGCCCCGGTGTCCAGGTTGTTCACCTTGGCCAGCTCGGCGTTCGTGCAATCCCAGGTCAGCGCCTTGCCGCAACGGCCCATGGCATCGAACAGCGCGCGCGTGGCGGAGTAGCCGGTGTAGGTGTAGCGGTTCACGCGGCCCATTTCCTCCGGGCTCAGGTGCTTGCTGATCTTGTCGGTGAAGGCCTTGCCCTGCGGCGAGCTCTCCAGGTACACGTAGTCCACCGTGTACACGTTCTCGGCCGCCGCCCCCATCAGCTTGGCGCTCGCCGGCACGCGCGACACGTAGGTCACGCCCACCGGGATCTTGTGGTTGATGCGCTCCAGCTCCTTCACCATCGTCACGTTCTCACCCAGCACACCACCGGCCAGCAGGATCTCGGCACCGGACTGCTTGACTTTCAGGATCTCGGAAGAGAAGTCGGTCTGGCCCTTCTTGTAGATCTGGGTGGACACCACCTGCAGCTTCTTGGCCTTGGTCGCGCGCTCGAAACCGTCGCGCACGTTCTCGCCGTAGTCGTCGTCCTGCGAGATCAGGGCCCACTTCTTGCCGGGGTAGCGGTCGGCCATGCGGGCGGCGAGCTCTTCCACCGCGTTGGACATGTCGTAACCGACGGCGAACACGTTCTTGATGGTCGGCTTGTAAAGGCCTTCGTAGGTGGTGATGGGCGCCATCGCCGGCAGGCCGGCCTGCTGGATCAGCGGCATCGCGGCCTGGGCCTGGGCCGTGCCGGAAACGGAGGTCAGCGCGAACACCTTGTCGCTGTTGATCAGCTTGCGCACACCCTGGATGGTGCGCGAGGGCACGTAGCCGTCGTCTTCGGAGATCAGGCGCAGCTTGCGGCCGTTGATGCCACCGGCGGCGTTGGCTTCGGCGATGGCCGCCTTCACGCCCAGGTTGTGGGCCACGCCCAGCAGCGCGGGCGGGCCGGTCAGGGGCAGGATGTCGCCGAGCACGATCTCGGTGTCGGTCACGCCCTGTTGCGCGGCAGCGCTCAGGCAGGTGCCGGCGGCCAGCAGGCCCAGGGTGGCGAGGCGGGTCATTTTCAGTTTCATGTTGTCTCCTTGGGGTGGGGGGTGAATCGGGTCAGTAACGCAAGGGCCAATAGACCCAGGTGTGCCGGAAGTCGTGCCAGATGCCGCGCAGGCCGCGCGGGTCGAAACGCAGGAAGCCGATGATGGCCAGGCCGTAGAGCACGCTCTTGACCTCGTGCGCGCTGGTGGTCATCACGTCCTGCAGGCGACCGCCGAGCAGATGCACCAGCGAGCTGAACACCTCGGGCAGCGTGACGATGAAGACCGTGCCCAGCACCGCCCCCAGCACCGAGCCCAGGCCGCCGACGATGATGATGGCCAGCGCCTCGATGGAGAGCAGGAAGGGGAAGGCCTCGACGCTGACGATGCTCAAGTACATGCCCATGATGGCGCCGGCCACGCCGGTGAGCGCGGCGCTGATCAGGAAGGCCAGCAGCTTGTAGCGCACCAGGTTGATGCCCATGGTGCGCGCGGCGATGTCGTTGTCGCGCAGCGCCACCAGGGCCCGGCCCAGCACCGAGCGGCGCAGGTTGAGCGTGACCAGCACGGCCAGCGTGCACATGACGAGGCAGAACCAGTAGAAGGCGCGGTCGCTGGAGAGGTCGAAGCCGAACATCGTCGGCCGCATCACCATGATGCCGCGCCCCGCGCCGGTGAACTTGCCGCCCGCGAGGATGGCGGTGGCCACGATGTGGCTGAAGGCGAGCGTGGTGATCGCCAGGTACAGGCCGTGCAGGCGCAGCGAAGGCAGGCCCACCAGCAGGCCGAAGAAGGCCGGCACCACGGCCGCGGCCAGCAGCGCCAGCTCGGGCGGCAGGCCCAGGCGCGTGACGCCGATGGCGTACGAGTACGCCCCCAGCATCAGGAAGCCGACGTGGCCGAGCGAGATCAGGCCCGCGAACCCGGTGAGGACCGTCAGCCCCAGCACCCCGATGAGGGTGAACAGGATGATGGTCACGTGCGAGAGCGCGAAGTTGCCGAGCAGGAAGGGGGCCGCCACCAGCGCCACCATCAGAACCGCGACCCACGCCTTCACCACGGGCGAGTCCGTCAGGACGACCAGCCCGCTGTAGTGCTCCTTGAAATATCCGCTTCGCATCAGACCCTCTCGATCCGTTTTTCGCCAAACAGCCCGAAGGGCCGCACCATGAGCACCACGAGGATCAGCATGAAGCCCGCGATTTCCTTGAGAGAACTCGACAGGTAGCCACCCGTCATGTTTTCGAGCACGCCGATGATCAGGCCGCTCACGCCCGAGCCCAGCACCGAGTCGAAGCCGCCCAGCACGGTGGCCGGGAAGGCCTTGAGGCCGAGTTCGTAGATCGTGGGCGTGAGGCCGTAGATCACCGCGAACAGTGCACCGGCCAGGCCCGCCAGCCCGGAGGCCGAGGCCCAGGCCACGGCCTGCACGCGGGCGGTGGACACGCCCATCAGGCGCGCCGTCTTCTCGTCGGCGGCCACGGCGCGCATCGCCACGCCAAAGCGGCTGTGGCCCAGGAAGTACCAGAAGCCGGCCACCGCCAGCAGCAGGGCCCCGAGCACACCGAGCTGGCTCACGCGCAGGCCGATACCGCCCAGGCTGACGATGTCGTCCGCGCCCGCCACCTCGAACTTGTGCGGCGAAGCGCCCCAGACGATGGTGACGATGGAACGCAGCACCACCGCCAGACCGACCGTGACCAGCACCACCGAGAGCACCGGCTCACCCAGCATGGGCCGCATGATCAGGCGCTCGCACAGCAGGCCCAGCACCGCGCCGACCGCAATGGCCAGCACCACCGTGGCCAGGCTGCCGGTGCCCAGCGTGGTCGCCAGCGACCAGGTGATGTAGGCGCTGAGCATGCCCACCTCGCCCTGGGCGAAGTTGACGATGCCGGTGGCCTTGTAGATCACCGCGAAGCCCATGGCCACGAGGCCGTAGATCGCCCCGACCGCGAGGCCGGAGACAAGCAGTTCAACGAAGTAGTTCATGGCGCGCTCCCATAGATGATGTCGAGCTCGCGTGCGAACTTCTTGTTGATGAGGCCGCGGCGCACCTTCTGCGTCGCGGTGAGCTCGCCGTCGTCGTGGTCGAGCTCCTTTTCCAGCAGCACGAACTTGCGCACGTTCTCCACCCGGGCGAAGCGCGAGTTGACCTCGTCGACCACGCCCTGCACCAGCTCGATGACCTCGGGCAGCAGGGTGAGCGACTTGTAGGTCGTGTACTGCAGGTCGCGCTCGGCGGCCCAGCGGCCCACGGTGTCGAAGTCGATCTGCACCAGACCGCCAAGGAACTTCTTGCCCTCGCCGACCACGATGGCTTCGCGCACAAAGGGGCTGTCCTTGATCGCGTTCTCGATCTCCGAGGGCGCGATGTTCTTGCCGCCGCTGGTGATGATGATGGCCTTCTTGCGGTCCACGACCACGATCTCGCCCTCACCGTGTTTCTCGACGATGTCGCCGGTGGCGATCCAGCCGTCGGCCGAGAGGATGTCCTTCGTGCCCTTGTCGTCGAACAGGTAGCCGGTGAACACACCGGGCGACCGCACGAAGACTTCACCGTCGGCTTCGACGCGCCATTCGACACCCTCCATGGCCGGGCCGCAGCTGCCCCGGATGAAGGGCCGCCCGGGCACCTGCACGAAGGCCAGGCCACCGGCCTCGGTGAGACCGTAGCCCTGCCCCACCGGCAGGCCGATGATGTCGAAGAACTTGAGCGTCTCGGGCGACACCGAGGCACCACCGCACATGCGGGTGTGCGTGCGGTTCAGGCCCATGTGGCGCTGCATGTTGCGAAACAGCAGCAGGTACCAGAAGCCGAACTCGAGCCGGTCGCCCAGGCTCTTGAGGTGGCCGTGTTCGGCGCGCCGGTCCGACAGCGCACGCCCGCGCTTCATGCCCAGGCGGTAGAGCCAGCGCTGCGCACGCCCGCTGTCCTTCATGCGGAACTCGAAGCCCTGCTGCAGCTTTTCCCAGATGCGCGGCACGCCCAGGAAGAAGGTGGGACCGATCTCGCGGATGTTGGTGGCCACGGTGTCGATCGACTCCGCGAAGTTGATGGTGCCGCCCGAGATCAGGTGCTGCACCGTGGAGTAGGTGCGCTCGGCCACATGGCACAGCGGCAGGTAGCAGACCGACTCGAAGGGCTTGCCCGTCATCTGGCGCGCCACCATGTAGGCGTAGGCACCGTAGACAAAGTTGCGGTGCGTGAGCATCGCGCCCTTGGGCGGGCCGGTGGTGCCGGAGGTGTAGACCAGGATGTTGACGTCGTCGGGCACGAGCGCGTCGATCTGGCCGTCCAGCCGCTGTTCGGCCAGCGGGTCTTCGGCCACCAGCTGGTCGCCCAGATCCAGCAGGTGCTGGAAGGCGTGCGGGCGGCCGGGCTCGTAGCGGCGCAGGCCTTTCATGTCGACGCAGAAGATGTGCTCCAGGTGCGGCAGGCCGGGGCCTTCGCGCATCGCGTCGAGCACCTTGTCGGTCTGCTCCTGGTCGCCCGTCACCGCCAGCTTGGCCTGGCAGTGGCCGGCGATGTACTGCACCTCGGCCCAGGGGTTGGTGGGGTAGATGCCCACCACTTGCACGCCGATCATCTGCGCGCCCAGGTCGGCGTAGAACCACTCGGGCACGTCCTCGCCCGCGATGACGATGCGGTCGCCGCGCTGCAGGCCGAGTTTGGTGAGGCCATGCGCCACGCGGCGCGCGGTCTGGTAGTACTCGAGCCAGGTGCGGCCCTGCCAGATGCCGTGGATCTTCTCGCGCAGCGCCACCTGGGCGCCGCGCTCCTGCGCCTGCAGGCGCAGCAGGCCGGGCATGGTGGCCTCGCCCCGAATGAGCCGGTGGTGGTCAAGCATGCGCCGCCTCCCCGCCCAGGTAGGCCTGCAGCACCGCCGGGTTGGCGGCCACCTCGGCCGGTGTGCCTTCTGCGATCAGCATGCCGAAGTCCAGCACGTAGACGCGGTCCGACAGGTCCATCACCACCTGCATGTCGTGTTCGATCATCAGCACCGCCACACCAAATTCGTCCCGGATGTCGAGCGTGAAACGCGCGATGTCCTCTTTCTCCTCGCGGTTCATGCCCGCGACGATCTCATCCAGCAGCAGCAGGCGCGGCTCGCAGGCCAGTGCCCGCCCGAGCTCCACGCGCTTTTGCTGGCCGTAGGCCAGTTGCGAGACCGGCTTGTCGCGCAGTTCCTCGATCTCCAGGAACTCGATGATTTCCTCAACCTTGCGCCGTGCCGCGATTTCCTCGCGGCGGGGCCGGCCCCAGAACATCAGCGACTCCAGCACCGTGTAGTTGAAGTGCACGTGGCGGCCGGTGAGCAGGTTCTCCACCACCGTGCCGTGCTTGAACAGCGCCAGGTTCTGGAAGGTGCGGCCGATGCCGGCGCGCGCGTACTCCGATGAGCGCAGGCGCGCCGTGTCCTGGCCCTGGAAGAAGACCTGGCCCGCGCTCAGGCCGAGCACACCGCTGATCAGGTTGAAGGTGGTGGTCTTGCCCGCGCCGTTGGGGCCGATCAGGCTGACGATCTCGCCCGGCATCACGCGCAGGCTCACGTTGTTGACCGCGGTGACGCCGCCGAATTTTTTCGTCGCGCCGCGCACGTCCAGGATTGGATTGCTCATGACAGCCACCTCTTGCGGCGCTTGTAGTGTTTGACATCGCGCATGCTGGTGCGGCCCTGGGCCGCGCTCAGGCCGAGGTAGAACTCGCGCACGTCGGCGTTGCGGCGCAGGGCCTCGCTGGTGCCGTCGAGCACCACGCGGCCGTTTTCCATGATGTAGGCGTAGTCGGCAATCGCCAGCGCGCGGGTGGCGTTCTGCTCCACCAGCAGGATGGTCAGGCCGTTTTTGTCGCGCAGCGTCTCGATGGCCGAGAAGATCTCGGAGACGATCAGCGGCGCCAGGCCCAGCGAGGGTTCGTCGAGCGCAAGCACCTTGGGCCTGCTCATGAGCGCGCGCCCGATGGCCACCATCTGCTGCTCGCCGCCCGAGAGGTAGCCCGCGACCACACTGCGTTTTTCCAGCAGGCGCGGGAACAGGCGGAACACGTTCTCGCGCTCCTCGTCCAGCACCTGGCGGCTCTGCAGGTGCGCGCCCACCAGCAGGTTCTCTTCCACCGTGAGCGTGGCGAACAGGCGCCGGCCTTCGGGCACCTGCACCAGGCCCCGGCGCACGATCTCGGGCGCGGCGGCTTTTTCGATGTGCTGGCCGAACAGCTGGATCGAGCCCTTCTCGATCTCGCCGTCCTCGGCATCGAGCACGGCCGAAATGGCCTTGAGCACGGTCGACTTGCCGGCGCCGTTGGAACCGAGCAGTGCCACGATCTGGCCGGCCTGCACTTCGAGCGAGACGTCGCGCACCGCCTCGATGGCGCCGCCATAGACGATCTGGATGTTGTGAACCGCCAGCACGGAGGCCTGGGCGGTCGCCGACCCGGTCGGGGGAGCGGCGGCGGTGGGAGGAAGGGACATGGGGCTGTGTGGTCTAGAGGATTCTGAGAAGCGTGGTTTTAATATTAGTCCGTCGCGTCGGTCTTTGATTGGCGCGATTATGTTGGCAGGGGCATCGGCGCGGCCTAGGAAAAACCCTAGGCAGCGGCGACAACCGCCAGAAGGTCTTTGAGGGGAAGGCCGGTGTCGGCCAGGGCTTGCGGATCGGCCTGCATGCCGGCAGCCACGGCCTTTTTGGCCAGCATGAAATCGGCCGGCCGGTTGACGGCATCGACCGCGATCAGGCGGCCCGCGCGCAGGTAGAAAGCGCAGAAGCTGTGGTCCACGAAGGAGCCGCGCACCACGCAGGTGTCGTGCCCGTCGGCCAGGCCGGTCATCTGCAGCTTGAGGTCGTACTGGTCGGACCAGAACCACGGCACCGCGTGGTTGGGCCGCGGCTTGGCGCACAGCCAGCCGGCGGCGGCGCGCGCCTGTTCGAGCGCGTTGGGCACCGACTCCAGGCGCACGCGCCGGCCGTACAGCGCGCTGTCGTGCACCGTGCAGTCGCCGGCCGCGACGATGTCGGGGTCCGAGGTGACCGAGTGCTCGTCCACCACGATGCCGCCCTCCACCCGCAGGCCGGCTGCTTCGGCCAGCGCGGTGTCGGCGAGCATGCCGATGCCCACGATCACCACGTCCGCCGGCAGGCGTTCGCCATCGCCGCAGAGCACGGCGCTCACCGCGCCCGTGGCATCGCGTTCGATCGCGCGCACCGAGGCATTGGTGCGCAGGTCCACGCCGGCTTCACGGTGCACCGATTCGTAGAAGCTGGAGAGCGTGGCGCCGGTCACCCGCGCGAGCACGCGCGCTTGCGATTCGAGCACCGTCACGCTCGCGCCGAGCTTGCGCGCCGAGGCCGCGACCTCCAGGCCCACGTAGCCCGCGCCGATGATGACCACGCGCGCGCCTTCGCGCACCGCCCCGGCGATCGCCAGCGCGTCGGCCTGCGTGCGCAGACTGAACAGGTTGGGCGGCGGCGGGCCTTCCATGCCGGGCACGTCGAGCGCGCGCGCCCGGCCGCCGGTGCACAGCGCGAGCTTGGTGTAGGCCAGCGCGCTGCCGTCGGCCAGCAGCACCTGGTGCGCGGCGCGGTCGATGGCGCGCACCTTCGTGCCCAGCCGCAGCGTGATGGCCGCGGTGTCAAAAGCCGTGGCCTGGCGCAGCGCGAGCGAGGCCGCGTCGGCCGTGCCGCACAGAAAGGCCTTCGAGAGCGGTGGCCGGTGATACGGCAGGTGGGGCTCTTCGCCCAGCAGCACGATGGGCCCGGCCCAGCCCTGCTGCCGCGCCGCGAAGGCCAATTCGACACCGGCATGTCCCGCGCCGATGACGATCAATGTCTCTGTGTTATCCATGCTTTCCCTAATCGCGTTGGTGAGCATTGGACTTATAGTCCGTCTAGTCGGTCTAATATAAAAGGGAAACGCAGGACATGCAACAAGTCAACAAGCCATCAGGGGGAATTTCGTGATGACGCGGGTCCGGGCCAACGACTACGAGCTGAAGAAGCAGGTCATCCTGGACAGCGCGGTCGCGCTGATCGCGCAGAAGGGCTTCGACGGCGCGACCATGAGCGACGTGGCCGCGGCCTGCGGCGCGTCGAAGTCGCACCTGTACCACTACTTCGCCAGCAAGGAAGACCTGCTCTACGCGATCGTGAAGGAGCACATCACCGGGCAGGTGGAGGAGCTCTCGGCCATCGTGCGCGAGCCCCTGCCGGCGGCGGAGCGCTTCCAGCGCTTCGTGGGTTCGTTCGTGCAGGAGGGGGCGAAGTCGCGCAACCACCACCTGGTGCTGATGAACGACATCAAGTTCCTGCCCCCGGTGCAGCGCGAGGACGTGCGCCAGCTGGAACAGGAACTCATGCAGCTGATGGTGGGCCTGTTGCGCGAGATCAACCCCGGGCGCATGGCGCGCGCCGAAGTGAACTCGCCCTATGCCCTGCTGCTGTTCGGCATGGTGATCTGGACCTTCACCTGGTACGAGAAGAACGGCCCGATCACGCCCGCCGAGCTGGCCGAGCGCATCTCGGCCCTGTTCCTCGACGGTTTTCGCCAGGGCGGCTGAGGCCGCCCCTTCGGTTCAGTTCACCGACTTGCTCTTGCCGCGCCAGAACGGCTCGCGCAGCACGTTCTTCATGATCTTGCCGGCGCCCGAGAGCGGCAGCGCCTCGCTGAAATCCACCGAGCGCGGCACCTTGTAACCCGCGATCAGGGTGCGGCAGTGGTCGATGATGTCTTTCGCGCTGGCGCTCTGCCCCTCTTTCAGCACCACCACCGCGTGCACCGACTCGCCCCACTCCGCATTGGGGATGCCGATCACGGCGCAGTCGCGCACCGCCGGGTGCGCGTGCACCGCGTTCTCGACCTCGCGCGAGTAGATGTTTTCGCCGCCGCTGATGATCATGTCCTTCACGCGGTCGACGATGTAGACGAAACCGTCTTCGTCCATGTAGGCCGCGTCGCCGGTGTGCAGCCAGCCGTTGCGCAGCGCGGCCGCGGTGGCCTCGGGCTTGCGCCAGTAGCCGATCATGACCTGCGCGCCGCGCACCGCGATCTCGCCGTGGGTGCCGCGCGGCACTTCGTTGCCCTCTTCGTCCACGATGCGCACGTCCACGCCGTAGGCGGCGCGGCCGGCGGCCAGGCGCTTGCTGGGCAGGTCGGGCTGGTCGAAGTGGTAGCGCCAGGGCAGGCTCACGGTGAGCGCGGCCGACTCCGTCATGCCGTAGCCCTGGATGAACTCCCACGTGGGCAGCTTCTCCATGGCGGCGGCCAGCACCGGCACCGGCATGGGCGAGGCGCCGTACTCGCAGTAGCGCACGCTGCTGAGGTCGTACTGCGGGAAAGCCGGGTGGTTGATCATCATGTTCACCATGGTCGGCACGAACAGACAGTAGTTCACCTGGTGCGTCTGGATGGCCTCGAAGGCCAGCACGGCGTCGAACTTGGGCAGGCACACGTGGGTGCCGCCGGCCAGCGTGAGCGCGATGGCGGGCGAGCAGCCCGCCAGGTGAAACAGGCCGGCCGAGTGCATGTAGACCGTGTCTTCGCTGAAGTGCAGCGTGGCGATCCAGTTCACCGAGGCCGAGATGAAATTCTTGTGCGAGAGCATCACGCCCTTGGGGTGGCCGGTGGTGCCGCCGGTGTAGTAGATGCCGCAGAGCTCGTCGTCCCGGCCGCATTCGTCGGCCATCGGGGCGGTGCCGGCGATCAGCGCTTCGTAGCCCCGCATGCCCTCGGGCGTGGCGCCCTCCCCGGCATGGATCACGTGCGCCATCGCATGCCCGGCCAGCAGCTGCGGCACCTGGGGCACGAAGGCGTCGTCCACGATCAGCGCCTGGCACTGCGCGTCGTCCAGCGTGTAGATGTTCTCGGGCACGGCCCAGCGCGTGTTCAGCGGCACCAGCACCAGGTTGGCCCAGGCGGCGGCGAAGAAGATCTCGATGTAGTTGTCGCTGTTCATCGCGAGGATGCCCAGCCGGTCGCCGGGCTGGAGGCCCAGCGCGCGCAACGCGGCGGCGGCGCGTGGCACGCGCTCGCCCACCTGGGCCCAGGTGCGTTGTCGGCCCGCGAAAATCGTGGCGGTGTGCTGGCGTCGGGTCTGCACGGCGCGCGCAAGGGCCTGGGTCATCTGCATGATGGGCAATCTCCTGTGGGTCTTTTTCTGGCGTCAGAGCGCGGGGTGCTGCTGCGGTCCGGGGTAGCGAGCATAGCCTTGCGCCACGCCGTATTCGCTGATGCCGATGCCGGTGCGGCCGTCGCAGATGGCGCGCACCACGTGGTCGCCCAGGGTGCGGGCCCGGGCGCGCGTGGCCGCGTCGTCCAGGTCCCAGACGTCGTGCTCGGCGTGGTAGTCGCCCTTGTGGTCGCCGTGGTTCCAGCCCTGGAAGCCGCCGTACAGGCCGCCCTTCAGGTAGAAGCGGGCTTCCAGCCCTTCCATGCGCACGGTGCGCGGCGGGCCTTCGGCGAACTGCAAAGTAAAGCTGCCCCCCGCGATGGTCTGGCCCAGCGGGTCGTCGACCCATTCGAGTTCGTGCGCGACGGCGGTGGCTTCGCGGTGGGCCACCTGGCCGTCGGTGCCGCGCACGAACTCGGTGGCCGACAGGTAATGCGGTTTTCCGGGCTCGCGCTCCTTGAGGAAGATGGAAAAGCCCAGGTCCTTGAACTGGAACATCGACCAGGTCCAGAAGAAGCCGCTGTGCTGCTGCACCGGGGGCGCGGCCTCGTCGGTGCGCATCTCGGAGCGGATGCCCCAGGAATGGTCGCGCTGGCCCCACCAGGTCTGCGGCGTCACTTCGTGGCGTTGCCCACCGAGGGCAAACCAGCCGCGCCAGCGGCCGAACTGCGAGATGCGCACCATGTCCTCTTCGACCACGCCCTTGCGCTCGCGGAAGTTCTGTTTCTCCTGCGCGGCGGGAAAGCTGGCCTCGAAGTCCAGCGCGAAGCTCAAGCCCGAGGCGTTGTCGGTGAGCGTGAGGCGGTGCCGCTTCATGCCCTCCACCACCTCGATGCGCAGCGGCCCCGCGCCGGCTTCCAGCGGCGTGCCACCCAGGGCGCGCGAGGCGCGGAAGTTGTGCTGCCGGCGGCCCACGGTGATGCCGGCGAACACGTCCATCACGCCCTTGTTGGGGTAGTAGCCCATGCCGATGTCGAGGATCATGGGCACGCCGTCCACCGTGCCGGTGACGGGGTGCAGCGTGTACCAGTAGCGCTCGGTGAAGCGAGGGTCGCCGTTGCCGGCGCGCTGCGCGAAGGGGGCGGGGGCCTGGTGGCCGATCAGGTCGTCCTGGGCAGACATCATTTGAAAACTCCTTGGGCGTCGGCCGGCTGGCTCGGCGCGGTCATGGCTGAAAAATCGGCGCTCGGCACCAGGCGCCGCTGCGCCTTGAGCGTGTTCCGCAGCGCCGTGCGCAACAGTTCGTGCAGCTCGGCCCGCTCGCCGGGCGAGGCAAACAGCCAGTCGGTGAGCCGCGCGAAGCGGCGCTCGGCGTCTGCCAGCGCCCGCCGCAGGTCGGCCTGCGTGGCGCTGGGCCGCGGCGCGGCGGGCACGAGGCCCGCTGGCGCCGTCTCGCCTGCGGCGGCGATGCGGGCCACGGCTTGCGCCAGACAGTCCTCCAGCAGGTCCAGCTGCTCGCGCACCACATCAGGCGACCACACCACCATGTGCTGGACCTTGCCGAGCACGTCCAGCACGCCGGCCAGTTGCGAGCGCGCGTGGTCGCTCTGCAGCTCCGGCAGGATCTCCTCGCGCAGCGCGCGGCCGATGCTGCCCATCAGGGCGTCCAGCGACTGGTTCATGCGGCCTCCGCGATCAGCTTGTTGAGTTCCATCAGCGTGGAGGTGAGCTGGAAGCCCATCGCGGCCATGCGCACGTCGCGCGAGCGGCCGGTCTGCACGCGGATCATGGCGCCCATCAGCATGGCGGCCATCTTGAACTGCACCTGCACCTCGTAGTAACGCACCACCTCGGGCTGCACCTGCAAACCCGTCTTCGCCTGCCAGCGCTGGTAGAACACCTCGCGCTCGATCAGCCCACCGATGCGCGTGGTGCCGGCCGCGAAGGTGCGCAGGCCGGCCCAGGCCAGGTCGGCGTGCGGGTCACCCAGGTGCACCAGCTCCCAGTCGAGGATGGCGGTGATGCGGCCGTCCTGCTGCAGGAAGTTGCCCACCCGGTAGTCGCCGTGCACGATGGTGATGCGCTCGGCCTCGGGCGCGTTGGCCTCCAGCCAGCGCATGGCGTAGTGCATCTGCGGCGGCGTGGGGCCGGCACCCAGCTGGGCGTGGCGGGCCCAGTAGCGCGTCTCGTGCAGCGCGGTGGTCTGCGGCGTGATCGGGCCCTCCTGCGCCCAGGCCGCCAGCGGGGTGGCCGTCCAGTCGAAGGCATGGATGGCGCCGAGCGCGTCGGCGAAGTCGTGGCCGAGCGACTGGTTGGCCGCCTCGCCGCGTTCGTCCGCGCCGCGCCAGGGCGTGGGCGTGTCGCCGGCCACGCGCTGCGTGATGACGAAAGGTGCGCCGAGGATGGCCGGGTCGTCGCTGTGCTCGTAGGCCTTGGGAATGGGCAGGCCGGGCACGCTGGCCAGCGCGGCCAGCGCCTCGTACTCGGGCCGCGCGCTGTACGGCGAGAACAGGCCGCCCGGGTCGCCCACGCGCAGGATGAGCGCCAGCGGCGCCTCGCCGGGCGAGGCGGCGGTGAAGCCCAGGGTCACCCAGGACATGCCGGCCGGAAAGCGGCTGAGCCCGCTCACCTGGACCGGCTTGCCCCAGCGCCCGGACAGCCACGACTGAAGGCGCGCCGGCAGTTCGGGCGCCGCAGGATCAAAGACAGGGTTCACGGTATCAGGCGGCTGCCTTGAACAGCAGGTTGGGCAACCAGAGGGAGAGCGCTGGCACGGCGGCGATGAGCAGGATGCGCAGCACGTCGGCGACGATGAAGGGAATCACCCCGCGCACCACGGTCATCATGGGGATGTCGGGCATGACCGAGCGGATCACGAACAGGTTCACGCCGATGGGCGGGGTGATCAGGCCGATCTCCACCACCATCACCACCAAGATGCCGAACCACACCGGGTCGTAGCCCAGGGCCAGGATGATCGGGAAGAAGATCGGCACCGTCAGCAGGATCATCGACAGGCTCTCCAGCACCGTGCCCAGCAGGATGTAGAGCACGATCATCAGCAGGATGATCCCGAACGGCGGCAGGCCGCTGGCCTTCACCACCTGCAGCAGGCCCTCGTGCACCCCCGTGAGGTTCACGAACTCGCCGAACAGCGCGGCGCCCAGCACGATGGCGAACATCATGGCGGAGGTGCGCGCGGTGTCCACCAGGATGGCGTAGATGTCCTTGAGCTTGAGCGAATGGTGTGTCAGCGCGAACACCAGGGCCGCCGCCGCGCCGATGCCCGAGGCTTCGACCGAGGTGAAGAAGCCGCCGTAGATGCCGCCCATGACCACGCCGAAGATCAGCGCCACCGGCCACAGCGCGCGCAGCAGCGCCAGCTTGTTGACCTGTTCGTTGTCCTCGGCCAGGGGCGCGAGTTCGGGCTTGCGCCAGACCGACCACTTCACCGCCGCCATGTAGCCGCCGATGGCGATCAGGCCGGGCACGATGCCGGCCGCGAACAGCATGCCGATGTGCGTCTGCGTGGCCACGCCGTACACCACCATGATCACGCTGGGCGGGATCAGGATACCCAGCGTGCCGCCCGCGGCAACCGCGGCCGACGAGAGCGAATCGCCGTAACCGAGTTTGCGCATCGATGGGATGGCCACCTTGCCCATGGTCGCCGCCGTGGCCACGCTGGAGCCGCAGATGGCGCCGAAGCCACCGCAGGCCACCACGGTGGCCATGGCCAGACCGCCCCGGCGCTTGCCGATGAAGGCCTGCGCCGCGCGGAACAGGTCGCCCGAGATGCCGGCACCGGCCACGAGGTTGCCCATCAGCACGAACAGCGGCAGCACGATCAGCGAGTACACCAGCGTGCTGTCCTTGGTGACGGTGGCCACCATGCTCAGCGCCGGTGTGAGGCCGTTGAGCAGCACGTAGCCGCCGAAACCGGCGAAGGCCAATGCGGTGGCGATCGGCACCTGGAACAGGATGAAGGCGAACGCCACGAGAAAACCCAGGCAGGCAGCCAGCATCAGATCACCTCGGTGGCGTGCGGCGCGGCGGGCGTGCCGGGATGGCGGATCGACCGCACGGCGGCCGCCAGGAAAGCCAGGGCGCTGATCGCCGCCATGACACCGATACCGCCCAGCACCCAGGACAAGGGCACGGCCAGCAGGGGCGTGGCCTCGCCGTAGCTCGCGGCGCGCATCGCCTGGCGGACCATGCACCAGGCGATCAGCGCGAACACGCCGGCGCCGATCGCGCTGCCTAGCACGCGCTGCAACGTCTGCAGCCGCGCGGGGAGCTGGATCAGGTCCACGGTGATGTGACCGAAACCGAGTGCCAGCAAGGGGTAGATCGCGAAAATCATCAGCGCCAGCACCATCTCCAGCAGCTCCGTGCCCCAGGGCAACGGCGTGTTGAACAGGTTGCGGCCCAGCACGTCGATGAAGACAGTGACCATCAGGATCAGCAGGGCAACCGCGCCGATCGCTTCCAGGACACGGGTGATGCGTCCGTCGGGGGCTTTTGCGGTCATGGCGGCTTACTTGGCGGCGGCAATGTCGGCGCGCAGCTGATCCAGCACCTTCTGCGGATCGGCCATGCCCTTCTTCTTCGCCTTCTCGATCCAGTCGCGCTCGATCGGCAGCAGCACCTGCTTCATCTCCGCCAGCGCCGCCGGCGGGAACACTTCGGCGGGCTTGCCAGCCTTGCGCATGATCTCGAAGGCGGCCTTGTCGCCGTTGGCGTAGGCACGGCCGATGTTGCGCGCGAACACGTCGCCCGAGATGCGGCTGATCGCCTCGCGGTCTTCGGCGCGCAGCGACTTCCACTTGTCCTCGTTGATGCCCAGCACCAGCACGGTGTTGTAGACCGCGCCCGGCACGATGGTGGCGTAGGGCACGAGCTCGGTCAGCTTGAAGGCGGGGATCGACTCGGGCGGCATGAAGGTGCCGTCGATCACGCCGGAGGACAGCAGCTCGTAGGTTTCGCTCACCGGCTTGGAGATCGGCACCGCGCCCAGCAGCGAGAGCGCCTGCGTGGCGCTGGTCTGCGGGCTGCGCATCTTCAGGCCCTTGAAATCGGCCACGCTGCGCAACGGGCGCTTGGAATTGAAGATCTGGCCGGGCGAGACCACGTAGACCGAGAGCGGGTGAACGCCCTTGAACTCGTTGTACGAGGCCAGGTGCTTGCGGTAGAAGCGGTCGGCCAGCGGCGCATACACCTCGGGGTTGTCGCTCACGAACGGCAGCTGCAGCACCTCGAGCAGGTCGAAGCGGTTGGGCGTGTAGCCGGGGATGAAGATCACCAGATCGGCCTGACCGTCGCGCGCCACATCGAACTGAGCCGGCAGCGTGCCCACCACCTTGGGTGCGGTGTCGATCTTCACGCGGCCCTGCGTGGCCTTCTCGACCTCGGCGATCCAGGGCTCCACCACCTCCATGCGCATCGCCTGCCCCGGCGGCAGCCAGTTGGAGTACTTGAGAACCGTGGTCTGCGCCAGCGCGGGGGCGCTGGCGGCGGCGAAGGCACCGGCCAAAACAAAGGCCGCGGCGAGCCTGGAAAGGGAAATGCGCATGCTTGTCTCCTGGGTTGAGCTGAGGTGAGAACGACCAACGACTGGCAGGCCATATAATAGACCGACGGGACGGTTTAACAAACAAGATCATCAAAAAAATCCCTAGGGATTTCCCTGATCACCCTGGAAATCAAGCCAAGCACATGCCATACACACAATATCAAAACAGACCAATGAGACGGTTTTAAAGATGCCACCACCCGCCCATCCGCTCCCCTCTCCCACCCCGCGCCAGGGGCTGGCCCTGGCCGTCGCGCTGGGCCTGATGCTGCTGTGGGGCAGCAACTACAGCGTGCAGAAAGCGGTGATGGCCGAGATCGGGCCGGCGGCCCTGGTCTTCATGCGCTACCTCGTCACGCCGGCCTGCGCGATCGCCCTGTTGCTGTGGCGCTATGGGTGGCGCTGGCCCCGGCTGGAACGCGGCGACTGGGTCGGCCTGATGGGCCTGGCCGCGCTGGGCCACGTGGCGCATGTGAACGTGATGACGCAGGCGATTCACCTGTCCACGGCGTTTTCCAGTGCTCTCATCTCCGCGCTCGGCCCCATGTTCACCCTGCTGCTGGTGCGCGTGCTGCACGGCCAGCGCTTCACCCGCCTGCAGGTCGGCGGTGTGGCGCTGGCCATGGCGGGCGTGCTGGTGTTCCTGTCGGACAAGTTCGCGCTCATGCGCACGCAGGGCCTGGGCGACCTGCTGCTGCTGTTCGCGGCGCTGCTGTTCTCGGCCCACACCGTGGCCGCGTCGCGGCTGTTCAGCCGCCACGGCGTCACGCTGGTGATGGCCTACACCACGCTGCTGGCCATGGCGCCGATGCTGCTGATCAACGCACCGCAGGCCCTGCAGGTGCCCTGGGCCGAGCTGCCCGCCGCCCTCTGGTGGGGCCTGCTGTGGTCGCTGGCGGTCGCGTCCTTCGCGGGCTGGCTGGCCTGGGGCTGGCTCAACGACCACCTGGGCGTCTCGCGCACCGCGCCGCTGCTCTACCTGTTGCCGCCGGTGGCGGGCGTGATTTCGTGGATGGCGCTGGGCGAGTCCTTCAGCGGCCTGAAGATCGCCGGCGCCGTGATGGCCGGCGTGGGGGTGGCGGTCACGCAGTTCAGCTGTAACCCGGCGGATGCTCCCCGCCATCAAACCCCTTGAGGTACACCTCGGTCAGGCGGTCGGCCAGCTCGTTCGGCGTCATGCCGCCCCCGCGCCGGTACCAGGTCGCCGTGGAGATCATCGAGCCATAAAGGAACAACGCATAAGACGCGCCCTCGCGCCGCCGCCGCATGAGGTGCGGGTTGATGTCGTCGAGCAGCTCGACCACGAAGTCCAGCGCCTTGGCCTGCGCCAGCTTGATTTCCTGCTGCTGCAGCGGCGGCAGGAACTTGAGGTCGTTGGTCAGCACCATGTGCTCGTGGCGTTTTTCCGCCGCCGTTCTCACCATCGCCCGCACCAGCAGGGTCAGCCGTTCGCGGCTCGTGCCCGGGCCGTGCGCGATCGCCTCCAGCTCGGCCACCGAGCTCATGATGTGCTCGGTGATGATCTCGTGCAGCAGCACTTCCTTGCTCGGAAAGTAGTGGTACAGCGCGGACTTGGACACGTTGCAGGCCGCCGCGATGTCGATCAGCCGGGCGCTCTCGTAGCTCGTGTTGGCAAACAGCGCGGCGGCGACGTCGAGGATCCGCTGGCGTTTGTCGTCGTGGTTGCTGGCAAGCGATCGGGCCATGGTGTTCAGCTCAAGTTTTCGAGCTGGCTATTCTGACCCAAGGACCTGCCCACCCTAAACCACACCTCTTTCGCGAAGCCCGCCGTACTGGGCCTGCGTGACCCCCAGGAGTTCGGACAGCACCTCGCCCGTGTGCTGCCCCAGGGTGGGCGCCACCGCCGCCGGGATGCGCTCCACGGCCGAGAAGTTCAGCGGCAGACCGGCCGCCAGGTGCGCCCCGACCCCGGGCTGGTCGATGGTGCGAAACAGCGGGTTGGCCGGCGAGCAGGCTTCGTCCTGCGTCACCAGCTGCGTGAGGGTCTGGTACTTGCCCCAGCACGCGCCCTGCTTCGTCAGCGCCTCGGCAACCTGCGCGAAGTTGTGGCGCAACATCCAGGCCTCCACCAGCGCACCGAGTTCCTTGCGCGCCTGGAAGCGGTGGCCCTCCAGATCGAGGTTCAGGCCCAGGCGGTCGCCCAGCGCCTTCACCGCCTCGGTCAAACCCATGGCCTCGCAGATGGCCTGCCATTGCTTCAGGGTCAGGCCGACGACGATCAGGCGCTCGCCGTCCGCCGTGCGGAAGTCGCGGCCGAAGGCGCCAAACAGCTCGTTGCCGTGGCGCTCGCGTTGCTGGCCAAGCTGGGCTTCGGCGATCAGACCCAGGTGGCTCACCGCCGCAAGGGCCACATCTTCCAGCGGCAGCTTCACATGCTGGCCCTGGCCGGTCTTGAGGCGGTGGCGCTCGGCGGCCAGCAGGCCCACGGCGGCCATCTGGCCGGTGACGAGGTCCCAGGCCGGCAGCACGTGGTTGACGGCCTCGTTCGTGGCCGCGCCGCGCTCGTCGCCCGTGATGTAGGGGATGCCCACGCGCGAGTTGATGGTGTAGTCCACCGCCGAACCGCCGTGCCGATCGCCCTGCACGGTGAGCTGGATCAGGTCGGCGCGCTTCTCCTTGAGCTTGTCGTGGTCCAGCCAGCCGCGCGGCGGGAAGTTGGTGAGCAGGATGCCCGCGTCCTCGCCCGGCGCGGTGATCAGCGCCATCGCGAGCTCGCGCGCCTCCGGCTGACTCAGGTCCAGCGCAACCGAGCGCTTGGACTTGTTGAGGCCGCACCAGAACAGGCTCACGTCGTCCCGGGTCACCGGCCAGCGCTTGTAGTCCAGCCCGCCGCCCAGGGTGTCGATTCGGATCACGTCGGCGCCCATCTGCGCCAGCGTCATGCCGCCCAGGGGCGCGGCGACGAAGGCGGCGGCTTCGATCACCCGCATGCCGGAGAGGATGGTGTTCATGGTTTGAGTGCGTCTTCCAACAGGCTGCGGCCGATGACCTTGAGCGCCAGCGTTTCCTCCGCACCCTCGAAGATCGAGAGCACGCGCGCGTCCACGAAGTAGCGGCTCACGGCGCTTTCTTCAGCGTAACCCATGCCGCCGTGCAGCTGCAGCGCTTCGCGCGTGACCATCTCGGCCGATCGGCAGGCCAGCAGCTTGACCAGGCTGGCCTCCATGCGGCCACCGCCGGCATTGAGCTGCTCGGCGATGGCGTAGGCCAGCGTGCGGCAGGCCGCCAGGCGCGCGGCCATGCGCGCGAGCTTGGCCAGGGTGAGCGCGTAGTCCTGCAGCGGCGCACCGAACACCTTGCGATCCGCCGTGTAGCGCATCGAGGCGCGCAGCGCCGCGCGCATCACGCCGCAGGCGCGCGCCGAGGTCTGCATGCGCCCGCCCACCATGCCGGCCATGGTGAAGTAGAAGCCCTTGCCCAGGCCGCCCGCGCCGCCGATCACGTTGGCGTCGGGCACGAAGAAGTTGTCGAAGGCCAGGTCGAACGAGTGCATGCCCCGGTAGCCGATGGTGGGGATGGCCTTGCCGGCCAGCCGCCCGCCACCGGGCTGCTGGAAGTCGAAGGCGTGGCCGTCGTAGGACGGCTTTTCCACCAGCAGCACGCTCAGGCCCCGGTAACCGGCGGAGCGGTCGGGGTCGGTGCGCGTGACCACCATCAGCAGGCCGGCCTTGCCGGCGAAGGTGCACCAGGTCTTGGCACCGTTGAGCAGCCAGCCGCCCTCGGTGCGCGTGCCCTTGAGCGCCAGGCTCGCCACGTCCGATCCGTAGTCGGGCTCGGTGATGGCGATGGCGCACAGCGGGTCGCCCGCCGCGATGCGCGGCAGCCAGGTGGCCTTCTGTTCGTCGGTGCCGCCGCTGATGAGCGCGCGGCTCAGGATCTCGGGCCGCGTGATCAGGCTGCCTGCGGCGGCCAGCGAGGCCTCGGACAAGGCCTCGGTGACGACCACCATCATGGTCGCGTCCTCGCCATCGTCGGGCCCGGTGCCACCGTGCGATTCGGGAATGGAGAGACCGAACACGCCCATGTCGCGCATGGGCTGCAGCAGCGATTCGGGCACGGTCTCGTCGTGCCGGTGGATGTGCTCGGCCTGGGGCGACACCACGTCGGCGGCGAAGCGGCGGAACGCGTCCTGCGCCATCACCACCGGGTCTTGCAGCGCCACGCTGCCCAGCTCCACCGCGTCGCTGGCGGCCACCAGGGCACGGCCGGCCGCCGTGAGCGCCTGCGCGCCACAGGCCACCCCGCGCAGCGCGGCCCAGTCGGCGTCGGCGCCCAGTTGCTGCAAGGGTGCGAGCGGCAGGCCCAGCTCGATGTAGAGCGCCTCCAGGCGCGGCAACAGCGCGGCGATGGCGTCCACCGCGAAGATCAGGGCCAGCTGCGACTGCAGCGCATCGCCGTCGAGCCGCGCCAGCGCGGTCTCGGCGGCCAGCAGGTCGGCGCTGGCCCAGGCGATCTCGAAGGTCGCGACCTGTTGCTCGTCCAGCTTGGCGCCGTCGAGCTTGCCGCCCGGGGCGCAGGCCTTGGCGAGCGCGGCCACGCCGTGCTCGAACAGCGGGCGCAGCCGCGCCAGCAGCGCGCGCGCCTGGTCCACCGAGGGTTGCAGTCCCACGCCGGCCATCACGCCGCCGCCGCCACGCGGGCGCCGTCGAGGTGGGCCTCGGCCTGGCGCGCGGCCTCGCGGCCGGTGTAGGCGCAGGCCTGGGTGCCGCCGTCGCCGTAGTCCTTCACCGCGTCACCCACGTGCCAGAGGTTGGCCAGCGGCGTGGCCTGTGGCATGTCGAAGCCGGCGCAGGAGCGCTGGGCCGGCCAGCCGTCGCGCATCACGCGCACCGAGAGCATCTTGGCCTGCGCGAAGCCGGGAAACTCGTCGCGCAGGTCCTGCAGCGAGGCTTCGATCTCGGTCTTCTCGTCGAAGTCGCCGATGGCCGGGCGCGGCACGGCATAGGCCACGTACTGGTACCAGCCGGCCGGCGCGAGCTCGGGGCAGGTGGCGGTGAGCTCGCCCATGTTGCACAGGCGGCGCGTCTTGCCGAAAGTGACCAGGCCGGGCACGTCCACCAGGCGCTGCTGCGTGGCGAAGTTGATGACGATGTTGGCCGAGGGCTTGGGCGCGGTGTGCGCGAGCCGGATGTAGTCGCCGCCGAAGGCTTCGCCGCCGGGCAGGTCCACCGTGGCGCGCGGGCCGATGTTGCTGATCACGGTGCGCGCCTGGATGCGCGTGGCCACGCCGTCCTTCATCACGGTCACACCGCTGGCCAGGCCGTCCTGCGTGTGCAGCTGGGTCACCGGCGCGTCGAGCCAGATCTCGCCGCCGGCCTTGCGGATGCCGTCGGCCAGGTCGTTCCACAGGCCCACGGTGCCGCGCGGGCAGAAGCCGAAGCGCTTGAACGCGCCCTTGACCGCGAAGTAGGTCAGGAAGGCGCGCGCGGGCACCTCGTCGTCGTTGGCGGCGAAGATGGCAGCGCACAGGTTGCGGAAGATCGCGTGCACGGTCTCGTTCTTGGTGTACTGGCTGAGCCACTCCTTGGTGCTCATCTTGGCCTCGGGCAGGTCGCCCGCGCGCGCGTCGGCGAACTTGGTGCCGATCTTGGCGGCCTGCTTGGTGAAGGTGCCCAGCAGCATGCCCCAGCCGCCCTTGGCGACGTTGATGACCTTGCCGTCGATCAGGAACACCGTGGCCGGGCTGGGCTCGCGGATGTCCAGCGGCACGTTGAGCAGACCGAAGGTTTCCTCGAAGACGCCGCCGCGTTCGATGGCGATGGCGCCGATGTTGACGGTGAAGCCGTCGATCTGTTCGCTCGATGCGCGGCCGCCGACGCGGCCCAGGCTTTCGACGACCAGCACTTTGCGGCCGGCTGCCACGAGGCGCGCTGCCGCGCTCAGGCCGCCGGCGCCGGCGCCGATCACGACCGCGTCGTACACGGTGGAGTGGGTGTTCATGGGTGTGTCTCCTGTTGGGTGGAAAGGGGGGCAGGTGCAGCGGCGCGGCGCAGGGTTTCCCGCGCACGCACCACCACGGGCAGATCGACCATCTTCGAGCGGTACTCGGCCGCGCCGCGGCCTTCGCGCTCGGCGGCCTCGAAGGCCTCGATGGCACCGCGCGCGTGTTCGATGTCTTCCGTCGAAGGCGAGAAACCGGCGTTCATCACCGCCACCTGCGTGGGGTGGATGCACAGGCCACCGACAAAACCGAGCTGGCGCGCCAGGCGGATGGTCTGCGCGAAGGCTTCGGCGTCGCCGTAGTCGGCAATGGAGCCGGGAAAACCGAAGGGCAGGATGCCGGCGCGCCGGCAGGCGAACAGCACCAGCTGGTTGGGCAGCATCAGCGCCTCGCGCACCGGCGCCATGCCGGCGGAGGCGGAAAAATCTTCGGGGCCGAGCATCATGCCCAGCATGCGCGGCGTGCTGCGCGCGATGGCGTCGAGTTCGGGCAGGGCCTGCACGTCCTCGATCAGCGCGATCAGCCGGGTGTGCCCGGCGGGCAGGCCACGCTGTGCCTCCAGGCCGTCGATGCGCCGCGCCACCTGGCGCACGGTGGCGGCGTCGTTCACCTTGGGCAGCACCAGCGCGCTCACGGCAGGGCCGACGGCGGCGTCGATGTCGAGGGCAGCGATGTCCCAGGGCTGGTTCACGCGCACCAGCACCGGTGTGCGGTGGGCCGCGATGGCGGCGGCGGCCTGCGGCACGGCGTCGCGCGCCAGCGCCTTCTGCGCCAGCGGCACGCTGTCTTCGAGGTCGAGCACGCAGGCGTCGGCGCCGCGCGCGTGGGCCCGCTCGACAAAGCGCGGCACGTGCGCCGGCACGAACAGCATGGAACGCCAGATCGGGTGATTGCGCATGGCGAGCCTCAACCCAGCGTGGCGCGGGCCGTCATGCCCACCTGGCCATGCGCGTCCTGCGTCCAGAGATCGACCGTGTCGCCTTCGGCGGCGGCACAGAGCTGCAGCGTGTCGGTGTCGAACGCGGGGCGCAGTGCGCGAAACGAGAAGGTGCGCACCGGCACGCCGGGCCGGCCGCGTGCCAGCAGGTCCAGCAGCGCGGTGGCCAGCAGCGGGCCGTGCACCACCAGCGCGGGGTAGAACTCCTCGCGCACCGCGTAGTCGCGGTCGTAGTGGATGCGGTGGCCGTTGTAGGTGAGCGCGGAGAAACGGAACAGCAGCGCGGGGTCGGGCTTCAGCACGGCCGACCATTGCGCGGCTTTCGTGGCCTTCTCGCCCGCCGGCAGCGGCGCGGGCCCGGTGGGCGCTTCGCGGTAGACGATGTTCTGCTCTTCGCGCAGGCACACGCGGCCGTCCTGCTCCAGCAGGTGGTCCACCGTGACGAAGACCAGCGGGCCGCTGCGGCCTTCCTTCAGGTCCACGCTGCGCACGGTGGAGGTCTTGCGCGCGGGCGCGCCCAGGCGCAGCGGTGTCTCGCATTGCAGCGAGCCCGCGGCCCACATGCGGCGCGGCAGCGGCACCGGCGGCAGGAAGCCGCCGCGCTGCGGGTGGCCATCGACACCGGTGGCGGCGCGCGCGGGCGTCTCCAGGAAGTACAGCCAGTGCCAGGGCAGCGGCAGCGCCTCGCCCACCACCGGCGGCGCGGCACGGTCCAGCAGGCCGCTCAAGGCGACGGCGGGAAAGGGCTCCAGCGTCTGCTCGGCCACTTGCTCGCGGCCGACCCATTCGCGCAGGTGGTGAATATCGATATTCATGCGCGCTCTGCCTCCGGCGTGAGCAGGGGCACGCCCAAGGCCACGCGCCGCACCAGCCAGGGGCTGGGCCGGTAGCGCGGGTCGCCGGTCTCGGCCTGCATCGTCCGCAGGATCTGCAGGATGCGCGCACCGCCGATGCGGTCGCCCCAGGCCAGCGGGCCGTGCGGGTAACCCAGACCGAGTTTCACGGCGTCCTCGATATCGGCCACGCTGGCGATGCCGCGCTGCGCGATCTGCGCCGCGATGTTGACGATGGTGGCGAGCACGCGCTGGGCGATGAAGCCCGGGCTGTCGTTGATGACGGTGACTGGCACGCCGTCGGCCGCCAGCAGGCCCCAGGCGGCGTCGCGCGCGGCGGCCGAGGTGAGCGCGGTGAGCATGAGCGTGCGGCGCAGGGCCAGCGGCACCATGGGGTCGACGGCGACGGTGCGCGCGGCGTCCAGGCCCAGCGCGGCGGCCGCGTGGCTGGCGTCACCGCCCCAGGGCTGCACGACGCAGACCTCGGCCTGCGCGGCATCGTCGGTGAGCCGCGCGCCCGCGCCGCTCAGCAGGGCAGCGAGTTCGGCACGGCCGCTGGCCTGCGGATCGACCCACACCGCCACCCCGGCGCGCGGTGCCGGCACGGCGCGCGCGGGCGCGGCGCGGCGCGCGTCGCCGTCGTATCGGTACCAGCCCTCCCCCGTCTTGCGGCCGAACAGGCCGGCGGCCACGCGCGGCGCCACCAGCGACGAGGGCCGAAAGCGCGGCTCGTGCTGGAACTGCTCGTAGATCGAGGCCATGACCTTGCTCGACACGTCCAGGCCGGTGAGGTCCAGCAGCTCGAACGGGCCCATGCGAAAACCCACGCCTTCGCGCAACACGTCGTCCACGTCGGCGGGCGAGGCGGCCTGCTCTTCGAGCAGGCGCAGGCCTTCGGTGTAGAGCCCGCGCCCCGCGTGGTTCACGAGGAAACCGGGCTGGTCGGCCGTGACCACCGCGCGGTGGCCGGCGCCGCTCACCAGCTCGCTCAGGGTCTGCACGGTCTGCGGCGACGTGCGCAGCGCGGCAATCACCTCGGCCACCTTCATCAGCGGCACCGGGTTGAAGAAGTGCAGACCGGCCACGCGCGCCGGGTGGCGGCAGGCGGCAGCAATGTCGGCCACAGTGAGCGACGAGGTGTTGCTCGCCAGCACGGTGGTCTCGGCCACCACGTCTTCCAGCGCGCCGAACAGCTGGCGCTTGACGGCCAGGTCTTCCACGATGGCTTCGATCACCACGTCGCAACCGGCGAGCCCGGCCATGTCGTCGCAGGGCGAAACGCTCGCGCGGATCGCCTCGAAGGCCTCGGCGCTGAGCCGGCCTTTTTCCACGCCGCGCCCGATCATGCCGAGCGCGAACTCCACGGCCTTGGCAGCGGCACCGGGGGCCGCGTCGAAACAGCGCACGCGGTGGCCCGCCTGCGCGAACAGCTGGACGATGCCGCGCCCCATGGCGCCGGCACCCACGACGCCCAGGGTGAGCGGTTTCACGTTGTTGGAAGTCATGTGGTCATCGACCCTTGAATTCGGGTTTGCGTTTGTCGAGGAAGGCGCGCATGCCTTCGGTCTTGTCGGCGGTGTCGAACAGCAGCAGGAACTCGCGGTTCTCCAGCGAGAGCGCGGCGTCCAGCGGCAGGTCTGCGCCCTGGCGCAGCACATGGCGCGTGGCCTTCACGGCCTTGGGCGGCATGCGCGCGGCCTTGCGCGCCAGCTCGACGGCGCGCTCCAGCGCTTTGCCGTCGGCGGCCAGGTCGGCCACCAGGCCCAGCGCAAAGGCGCGTTCGCCAGTGATCATCTCGCCGGTCAGCAGCATGAGCGAGGCCACCTGCTTGCCCAGCGTGCGCACCAGGCGCTGCGTGCCGCCCGCGCCGGGCATGATGCCCACGGCCAGCTCGGGCTGGCCGAAGCGCGCGCTGGCGTCAGCGACGATGAAATCGCACATCATGGCCAGCTCGCAGCCCGCGCCCAGCGCGAAGCCGCTCACCGCGGCGATGGTGGGTTTGCCGCAGCCGGCCACCGGCGCCCAGTACTGGCCCAGGTCGATCTCGGCCACGTCCTGCGCGCCCTTGTCCACCAGCAGGTTCAGGTCGGCGCCGGCGGCGAACACGCCTTCACCGCCGGTGATCACGATCGCGCGCACGCTGTCGTCGGCGTCGAGAGTTCGCACCGCCTGTGCGATCGCGGCGCGCATCGTCAGGTCGAGCGCGTTGCGCTTCTCCGGCCGGTTGAGCACCACGGTGCCCACGGCGCCCTCGCGGCGCAACAGCACGGCTTCTTCCTGGCTCATCGTTTCACTCCCGGTCGCGCCACGAAATCGGCGGCGCGCTTGTTCACATAGGCGTCGTGCCCTTCGACGAAATCGTCACCGAGCAGACAGACGGCCTGGTCGTTTTCCTCGCGCGACAGCTCCTCGGCCAGCGTGGCCGAGGGGTGGTTCAGCCGCGCCTTCATGCGCGCGAAGGCGTCGCGCGGCAGCAGGGCCAACTCGGCGGCCTGGGCGACGGCGGTGGCCATCACCTGGGCGTCGGCCACCAGCGTGTCGGCCAGGCCGATGCGGTGGGCTTCCGTGCCGCTGACCGGCACACCCTCGGTCAGGATGCGCCGCGCCGCTGGCAGGCCCACGCGCCGGGGCAGCGTGAGCAGCTGGCCCCAGTCGGGCACCAGGCCAAGCTTGAGGAACGGAAACAGGATCTTCGTGCCCTCGCCGACCACGATGCGGTCGCCCATCAGGGCCAGGCCCACGGCCGCGCCCGCGCCGATGCCTTCGATGGCGCTGACCACCGGCACGCCGGCCTCGGCGATGAGCTGGCACAGGCGGTGGATGTGCCGCATGCGCTCGCGCGCCTGCGCTTCCGTGAGGCCCACCATGCTGGGCACGTCGCCGCCGGCGGAGAACACGCCCTGCACGCCGCCGAAAACGATGGCGCGCACAGAGGCATCGCCCAGCAGCGAGGCCAGCGCCTCGGTGAGCTGCTGGCGCACATCGAAGTCGATGGCGTTGCGCTTGTCGGGGCGGTTGATCAGCAGCCGCGCCACGTGCGGCGCGGGGCGATCCACCAACACGACCGCGCTCATCACACGCCCTCGCGGCCGACGATGGAGACCGAGCACACGTTCTGCGAGGGCTGGCCGCCCAGGTTGTGGGTGAGGCCGATCTTCGGGTCCTTCAGCTGGCGCGGGCCGGCGCGGCCCTGCAGTTGCAGGTACATCTCGTAGAGCATGCGGATGCCGCTGGCGCCGATGGGGTGGCCGAAGCACTTGAGGCCGCCGTCGATCTGGCAGGGGATCGCGCCGTCGGCGTCGAACTTGCCGTCCAGGAAATCGCGCACCGCTTCGCCTTCGCCCGACAGGCCCAGGTCTTCCATGGTCACGAGTTCGGTGATCGAGAAGCAGTCGTGCACCTCGGTCATGCTCACTTCCTTTTCAGGGTTCGTGATGCCGGCTTCGGCGTAGGCCTTGCGCGCGGCGACGCGCGCGGTGTGCACATAGCTGCCGTCCCACTCGTTGGAATGCATCTCCCAGCCGTTGGACACCGCGACCTGCAGCGCCTTGAAGGTGACCAGGTCGCGCTTGCCCAGCGAGCGCGCGATCTCCGGCGTCGTGACGATGACCGCCGCCGCACCGTCGGACACGCCCGCACAGTCGTACAGGCCCAGCGGCTCCGCGATGATGGGCGCCTTGAGCACCTGCTCTTCGGTCACGGCCTGGCGGAAGTGCGCCTTGGGGTTCTTCGCGCCGTTGGCGTGGCTCTTGATCGAGACGCGCGCGATGGCGCGCTTGAGCAGCGCCGGGTCCACGTTGTGCTTGCGCTGGTAGGCCGAGGCCAGCTGCGCGAAGTTGGCCGGGGCCACGGCGTTGGGGTACCACTGCGGGATGTAGGTGCCCACGGCCGAGACCGGCAGACCGCCGTAACCGGTGTCCTTGAGCTTTTCCACGCCGAGCGCGATGGCAATGTCGCAGGCGCCCGCGGCCACGGCGTACACCGCCGCGCGGATCGCTTCGGAGCCGCCGGCGCAGAAGTTCTCGACCCGCGTCACACCGATGTTGGGCAGGCGCAGCGCGATGCCCATGGGCGTGCCGCCGCGGCCGGTGCCCACGTCGTCCATGTGGGTGGAGTACCAGGCGGCGTCGAGCTGCTCGGGCGCGATGCCGGCGTCGGCCATGGCCTCGTTGTAGGCCTCGACCATGAGGTCTTCGGGGCTGGCGTCCCAGCGCTCGCCGAACTTGCTGCAACCCATGCCGAGAATGGCGACTTTGTCCTTGATGCCGATGGGCATGGCTTACTCCTTGGATGCGGTAGTGTCGGCGGCAGAGGCCACGGGCGTGGCCTTCCAGAAATAGCGCGTGAAGCCGCGCAGCTCGTCGATGTCCTTGATGCGGAAGCTCATCTCGACCTCGGTGCCCGAGGCCACGTCGCCCTTGGCCACGTCGGTGAACTCCATGAGGATGCGGCCGCCGCCCTCGAAATCGACCTGGCCGTACTGGTGCGGCGGCGCGCGGTGGAACGAGAGCGACTCGGCCGACCAGCTCAGCACCTGGCCCCGGCGCTCGGCGAGCTTGTGGGGTTTCTGCGTGTCCTGCAGCGGCTTGCCCTGGTCGTAGGAAATGCGCGAAGGCGGAAAGTGCACCGAGCCGGTGAGCTCGCAGCGCCCGGCCACCAGGCCCAGGATGGCGGCGCGGTGGCGGTAGGCGGTGCTCAGCGCGGTCTTGCGGTCCTGCTCGCCGCGCATGCCGCGCTCCAGGCGCAGTTGCTCGCGGAACGAGAGGAACTTGGTGTAGTTCTTTTCTTCCACGCCGCGCGCGAGCCAGCCCGAGACGCCGCGCGCCGGGCGAAAGGCCGCGATGGCCGGCGTCACGCGCAGCACGACGGCCTGCGCCCCCGCGCCGAACTGCGCCAGCAGGATGTGCTGGCCCGGCTGTGCGCGCTCCAGCACGGCGGCGAGCATGAGCAGCGCGTGCGGCGTGCCGGTTTCGCCCACGGTGGCGGCCAGCGAGTCGGCCACCGCCTCGGCGCGGATGCCGCAGGCCTTGGCCAGTTGCGCGTCCATCTTGGCGAAGGTGGTGGGGAAGATGAAGTGGTCCACCGCAGCAGCGTCCACACCGGCCTTCTGCAGTGCGCCGGCGATGGCGCGCGGCCCCAGCTTGCCGATGCCTTCGTCGCGCACCCAGCGCTCTTCCCAGTGGTAGTCGATGTCTTCGCCGGCCATGCGGAAGTGGTCCACGAAGTCGACCGTGAGCGCGGCACCGCCCAGCACCTCGGCGATCACGTTCTCGCGGCCGATGGTGATCGCGGCGGCGCCGTCGCCGTAGTCGAGTTCCTGCGAGCTGGCCGCGCGCGTCTTGCGGTGGTCGGAGGCGATCACCAGCGCGTGGCCGCCGCGGGCGTTCACGCGGTCGAGCGCGGCGGTCAGCGCGCTGAGCGCGGCGCTGGGCGAGCCGCCCATGTCCAGCGCCTCCACGCCCTCGTTCAGCGTGAGCGCCTCGCAGACCACGCCAGCGTTGAGCCGCTCGGCGAAGGGCAGCGTGCTGGAGACCAGCTGCACGCTGTCGATGTGGCCGCGGTCGTCGCCCGCGCCCAGGCAGTCGCGCGCGGCGGCCACCGCCATGGTGATGCTGTCCTCGTCCCAGTTGGTCATGGAACGCGTGCCCTTGCGGCCCGCGAACTGCGGTGCGTACCAGGCGTTGGCCTGGGCCACGGCCTGGCGGCTCAGCCGCAGCCGGGGAATGTAGCTGCCGTATCCGGTGATGCCTGCTGTCATGTCTTCTTTCTTTCGAGGTGTTGCCGCAGGAAGCGGCCCAGGTCCTGGATGGCCGCGCGCGCTTCGGGCAGCTGCGCGGGGAATTGCTGGAACACGTGGATCATGTGGTCCCACACCTGCAGGGTGGCGTCCACACCAGCCTCCTTGGCGCGCGCCACGAAGTCGCGCGAGTCGTCGAGCACGGTCTCGCGGTCGCCCACCTGGGCGAGCAGCGGCGGCAGGCCCTTGAGGTCGGCGAACAGCGGCGAGACCTGCGGGTCGGCCGGGTTGCCTTCCTTGCCCAGGTAGTTGCGGGCCATGGCCACGATCATCGGGCGCTGGTGGATCGGGTCGCTGTCGGCGCGCGTGCCGTAGCTCGCGCCCGAGGCCGTGAGGTCGGTCCACGCGGACATGAGCACGGCGGCGGCCGGCAGCGGCTGGCCGGCGTCGCGCAAGCGCAGCAGCAGGCTCAGCGCCAGGCCGCCCCCGGCGGAATCACCCGCGAGCGCGATGTGCCGGGCCTCGAAGCCCTGGCCGATCAGCCATTGCCACGCCGCCGACGCGTCGTCCAGCGCGGCCGGGTAACGGTGTTCGGGGGCGAGGCGGTAGTCCACACCGAGCACGCGGCATTGCGCGGCGGCGGAGAGCTGGGCCATCAGCTCGCGGTGCGAGACCAGCGAGCCGACCTGGAAACCGCCGCCATGGAAGTAGAGCACCGCGCGCTGCGCGTCCACGCCCGGCGCGCTGACCCACTGGGCCTTCACGCCGCCGGCGTCCACGTCTTCGAGGGCCGCGTCCACCGGCACCCCGCCGAACAGCGTGTCCCAGTCCTGGCGCATCTGCGCCACGGTGGTGTCGCGCTTCCAGCTGCCGTAGACGCGGCGCACGCGCTCGATCACTTCATCGACCGCTTTGTTCATGCCCCACACCCCATGCCACCGGACACGCCGAGCACTTCGCCGGTGATGAAGCCCGCCTCCGCTGAAGCCAGGAAGGCCACGGCAGCGGCCACTTCCTCGGGCGTGCCCAGCCTGCCGGCCAGCGTGGCGCCGGTCATGGCACCCAGCAGCTTGTCGCCACCCTGCGCCACCGCCTGGCGCAGCAAAGGCGTGTCGATCGGGCCGGGCGCGATCACGTTGGCGGTGATGCCCTTGCTGCCGTTCTCGCGCGCGATGGAGCGCGTGAAGGCGATCACACCGCCCTTGGCGGCGGCGTACACCGCCCCGCCGCGCGAGCCCAGCCGGCCCGCTTCGGAGGCGATGTTGATGATCCGGCCATGACCTGCGGCCTGCATGCCGGGCAAGGCGGCGTGCGTGGTGGCGAACACCGACTCGAGGTTGATCGCGATCAGGCGGCGCCAGTCCGCCGGCGTCGTCTTCGTGAAGAAGGCGTGCTGGTCCACCCCGGCGTTGTTCACCAGGATGTCGACCGGCCCATGGGCTTCCAGCACGGCGGCGACCTGCGCGAGGTCGGTCACATCGAGCCGCACGGCGTGCGCCCAGATGCTGTCGGCCAGCGCCTGCGCGGCGTCGATGTCCAGGTCGGCGATGGTCACCATCGCGCCGTCGGCGGCCAGGCGGCGCGCGATGGCCGCGCCAATGCCCTTGGCACCGCCGGTGACGAAGGCTTTGCGGCCCGCAAGGGGCGTGGCTGGGGCGTTCGCCATGATCAGCGCCCCGTGAAAGTGGGGGCGCGCTTCTCGATCACGGCGGCCAGGCCCTCGCGGGCGTCGGCCATGCCGGAGAGATGGGCCTGCATGCGGTTCTCTTCGGGCATGCAGGCGTCCACGCCGGAACCCAGGCCGTTCCACAGCAGGCGCTTGGTGCCTGCGAGCGCGGCCGGCGCACCGGCGGCAAGCTGGCGCGCCAGCGCGAAGGCTTCGCTCTCCAGTTGTTCGTCGTCCACCACGCGGGTGATCAGGCCCATGGCCAGGGCCTGCGGCGCGGTGATCACCGGGTTGAGCATCAGGATCTCCATCGCCTTGCGCAGCCCGACCAGCTGGGTGAGCGTGACCGAGACACCCGCGTCGGGCACCATGGCCACGCGCGTGGCGCCGGCCAGGAACTTCGCCGAGGCGCCGGCCACCACGAAGTCGGACGAGCACACCAGGCCCATGCCGCCGCCGCCGGCCGCGAAGCCGTGCACCGCGCTGACCACCGGCGCGTTGAGCCGCATCATCATGGAGGCCACGATCTGCAGGTAGGACGTGGCCATGCGGATGTAATCCGGCAGCGCCTCGCCCTTGGAGAGGAAGGTGTGCACGTCGCCACCGGCGCAGAAGTTCTTGCCCTCGCCGGTGATCAGCACGGCGCGCACGCGGCCGTCACCGTGCACCGCCGTCATCACCTCGTGCAGGCCCTTGAGCATGGCCATGTCCAGGCCGTTGGCGGCCTCGGGCCGGTTCAGGCGGATGTGGGCCACGCCGTCGACGTGCAGCGCCAGCAGCGCCGGGCCTTCGCCGATCAGCACGTCGGGGGTTGGCGTTTTCTTGTCTTGTGGTGCCATGGGTTTGTCTCCTGATCGGGCTCTAGATGAGGAAGGCCATCGAGTACAGCGCGGTCTCGTTGTTGACCAGCACCACTTTCTTGCGCGCCATGCGCAGGGCCTCGCCCTCGCGGCGCAGGGTGTACTCGTTGCGCGAGGCCCAGAGGGTGTCGCCCCGGGACGGCGAGGACTCGAACACCATGGCGTTGGAGGTGACCAGCAGTTCCTCGCCTTCGTTCTTCAGGATCTCCACGTTCGAGACCACGCGGCGCAGGCGCGACTGCGGCGTCTGGCTGTAGCGCTTGCCGGTGTGGAACTGGCGGATGCGCAGCGCGATGCGCGAGCGGTTGTCGTAGATGATGGACATTTCCTTTTCCGGGTCGCCGCCCTCGCCGTTGGCCGGGATCCAGTAGACGCCGTCGTCGGTCCACAGGGCTTCCCACTCGTCGTAGGCGTGGTCGTCCTGGTAGCGCGCTTCGCGGTAGATGAACTGCGTGACCTCGTCGAGCAGGGAACGCGCATCGAGCACTGAACTCATGCAGCCTCCATCATGGATTTGTAGTGGCGCCAGATGCCACGCGAAGGGGTTTCGTCGGTGTTGTCGCTGATGCGGTAGCCGTTCTCGTCCAGGCGCTCGCGGTGGCGGCCCCGGCCCAGGTAGAGCCACTCGGGGTTGCTGGACTGCACGCCGAGCTGCGTGCGCTCGTACATGGCGGCGTCGTCGGCCAGCAGGAAGCCGGCCGGCCCCACCGAGCCCATGGTCTGCTGGCGCAGGCGGCGGTTGATGTCGGGTGCGCCTTTGAACTGGATGGCGGTGACGTGCTGCACCGTGTGGTCCACCGACAGCGGCTGCAGCACGAAGAGCTGGATCTCCGCGATGAACAGGTTGGGGAAGATCATGATGTGCGGCGTGCCGTCGATCATGATTTCGCGCGCCTTGTCCTTGCCATAGGCGGTTTCCATCTGCGCCACATAGGCCGGCAGCTTGTCGGCCGTGGTGCCGAACCAGCCCATGGGCACATCGCGCTTGCGGAACTCGGGCCGCAGGTCGTTCTCGGTGTGGCCCTTGCCGAAGTCGCGCGAGACGGCGGTGGAGTCGCTGTCGTACAGCGTGCCGATGCCGCTCTGCGCCACCTCGAAGATGGAGGCGTGCACGAACGAGGGGTGGTAGCCGTCGGTCTCGTTCTCGACCAGGAACTTCCAGTTGGCCTTGACCTTGTGCTTGAGGTAACCGGCGGTGACCTCGACCTCGCCCTCGGGCGAGTTCATGCACAGCGCGTCGATCGCACCGGCGGCCGCGCCCAGGTGCTCCAGCAGCGACTCACCCTCTTCCGCAAACGAACCGAACACGAAGCCCCGGTGGGACGCGACGCGCGCCACCTTGCCCAGGCCGAGCTGGGAGCGGTCCGCGCCCTCGTAGCCCGAGGGGAAGGGGTAACCGCGCAGCGCGCCGTCGTTGCCGAAGGTCCAGCCGTGGTACGGGCAGGTGAAGGAGCGGGCGTTGCCCTTCTCCGTCATGCAGACCCGGTTGCCGCGGTGGGGGCAGCGGTTGTGCAGCAAGTTGATCTGGCCGGACTTGTCGCGCGTCATGAGGATGGGCTCGGGGCCGATCGACTTCATCACGTAGTCGTTGGCGTTGGGCACCTCGCTCTCGTGGCCCACATAGACCCAGGTGCGGTACCAGATCTTCTGCAGCTCGGCCTGGTAGATCGTGGGGTCGGTGTAGAGGGAGCCGTGCACGTGGTCTTCGCGGACGAGGTCGTCCCAGCGAATGGCCGGGCCCGCCGCAGCGGGTGCAATGGGAATCACATGGGCGCAGTTGCTCAAGGTGTCATCTCCGTGGTGTCGGGGGCGAATCGGGCTTGTTGTCCGTTTCTGATGGTGCAATAATAGTCCGACGAGACGGACTATGTCAACCCGTTGCTCACCGGCCACCAGAAAAGGAATTCGCTCTCATGCCCATCGTCACTTTCATCGAACACGACGGCACCGCCCGCCGCATCGACGCCCCCAACCAGCGCAGCCTGATGCAGATCGCGGTGGACAACGGCGTGCCCGGCATCCTGGGCGACTGCGGCGGCTCGTGCAGCTGCGCCACCTGCCACGGCTACATCGGCAGCGAATGGGCACCGCACCTGCCGCCCGTTTCCGAAACCGAGGCCTTCATGCTCGAAGGCGTGCCCGAACCGCGCGAGACCAGCCGGCTGTGCTGCCAGTTGCGCATGAGCCCCGCGCTCGACGGGATCGTGGTGCACCTGCCGGCCGAGCAGGTGTGAACGCAGGAAGACGGTTCCACCGCCTCTCCCGTGAATACGGGTGGGGGAATCCTGCCCTTCACCCCTCGTAGACCGCGCAACGGCGCGTGACCCGCGCCGCCTCGGCGAAGAGTTCGCTGCGGTACCGACGCCGCGCGCCTGACGCGGGACCCACCAGGCCCCTGATTCCGGCGACAGCTGCGACTTGCAAAGGCAGGTTTTTGTAGCTACGATAACATGCATGTCACCTTCGATGCGGCCAAGAGAGACCGAACCCTTCAGGAGCGCGGACTGGACTTTTCCGATGCCACCCTCGTGTTCGAGGGCAGCACACTTGAAGTGGAAGACACGCGCAAGGACTATGGCGAAACCCGCATCATTTGCTACGGCCTGCTGGCCGACCGCATGGTGGTGGTGGGCTACACCCCGCGTGGCGCGGATCGCCACATCTTCAGCATGAGGAAAGCCAATGACCGCGAAAAAGACCGCATCGGCCCGCTCCTTGAAATCTGATCTGAAGAAGGTGGACGCCCACCGATTGCATGCCTCCGAGTACGAGGAGCTGCCCGAGCTGACCGACGAGATGCTGGAGCGCGCCACGATCAACAAGGGGGGACGCCCCAAAGCCATGGTCACCAAAGTGCTGGTGTCCGTGCGTTACAGCCCCGAAGTTCTCGACTACTTCCGCAGCACCGGCGCCGGATGGCAGGCCCGCATGGACGGTGTGCTCAAGGACTACGTCGCCCAACACGCCCGCAGGTGACGACGTCCTGCGACGGCTAGCCCGCGTAGGCCATCAGGCACTCCTGCGTCATCGTCGCCAGCTGTTGTCCCTGCAGGTCGTGCACCGCGCCGATGGACAGGCCGCGCCCCGCTTGCGCACAAGGGCTGCTGCAGTCCACGTGCAGCCACTGGTCGGCGCGCACGGGGCGGTGCAGCCACAGCGCGTGGTTCAGGCTGGAGATGTAGAGCGGGCGGCCGTTCAGGTCGCGCAGGTGCAGGCCCAGCGAGCAGAAGTTGAGCCACCAGTCCGACAGGTAGGCAAAGGCGGCGGCCTGCAGGCGTGCGTCGTCGGGCAAGGGCTTGATCGCGCGCATCCAGAAGCGGAAGCGGCCGTTCATGAGGCTTTGCGAGAGCTGGCGCGACGGATCGGGAATGCGGAAATCGATGCTGGGCTTGCGGTTCTGCGAGTAGCCGCCGAGCCGCGCGAGGTCGGTGATCAACACCGGATCCACCTCGTGCAACTGCGCCAGGTCCTCAGGCCGCTCGCCCGGAGGCGCGGTGCTCGGGCTGGCGTGTGTCGGGGCGTCGAGCGGCAGCGCGCAGGTGACCTGCGCGTCCAGCACGGTGCGGCCGTTGCCCTGCACGCCACGCACATGGCGCGAACTGAAGCGCTTGCCCTCCTGCAGTGCCGACACGGCGAAGTCCAGCGGTTCGTCGGGCATCGCACCCTGCAGGAAAAGGAACTGCATCATGGTCGCCTCGCGGTCGGCCGGCACCTCCATCAGGGCCGCCATCAGGGCCTGCCCGAGCAACTGGCCGCCGTACGAACGGCCGTTGAGGTTGGCGTCGCCCTGGCGGCTGCGCCAGCGGCCCTCGCCCAAAGGGTCCAGCGTCAGCAGCGCTTCAATGTCGAGATCGTTCCAGGTCGCCTGGGCCATGCGTCAACCTTCCGTGGGCGTGCAGATGCGGCGGTGGCCGGCCGTGCGCGGCGAGACCTCGGGCTTGAGCCGCCAGTCGGCGCCGAAGTCGGCCAGGGGATGCGAAGGCATCACCTCCTCGTGCTCGATGCCGCGCAGGCGCGCCTCGTAGGCGTCGAGGTAGGCCTTGCGCTGGGCCTCGTCGGTGTACTGGATCGAGAAGCCCACGAAGGGCTGCAGCACCTGCAGGCCGCCGTAGCCGAAGGTGCCATGCTGCAAGTGCCAGAGGATCACGTCGCGCTGGCCCAGCAGGCCGTCGGGTTCCATCATGTCGGGGAAGCAGCCGGTGGTGAACGCCAGCATCGCCTTGCGGCCCTTGAGGCCGCCGTTGTCGAAGCGCATGCCGCCCGCGCCGTACACCGTGCCGTTGACGAACACGCGGTCGATCCAGCCTTTCATGATCGCGGGCACCGAGAACCACCACAGCGGGAACTGCAGGATCAGCAGGTCGCAGGCCAGCAGCTTGTCGATCTCGGTCTGGATGTCGGGCGTGAAGGTGCGCCGCTGTGAAGACTGCTTCTGCTCGCGGTCGTACTGCAAGGCGTCGGGGAAACGCCGCTCGGTGAAGTCCTCGCCCGTGGCCACGGGCTGGAAGTCCATGGCGTACAGGTCGGACACCACCACCTCGTGGCCGCACGATTGCAGGGTCTGCACCGACCGGTCCAGCAAGGCCTTGCCGAAGGAACGCGGTTCGGGATGGGCATAGACGATGAGCACATTCATGCGAGGCCTTTCGGGTGGGTATGGCCTCACATAATAACCCGACGCGTCGGATTGTTTTAATCTTCTGTCGGCGCAACGATGAGGCTTACTCCGCGCGGATGCTGACCAGTTCGAGGGACTCGTCCACCATGATCGCGCCTCCGCCCTGGCCGCGGCTTTTGGCATCGAAGCGCACGACGCGGCCAAGTTCGGGGGCGTACCAGGCATTGGCCTCATAGGGCGCCGAGACCGACGGTTCCGTGCGGCCGCGTTGCGTGTAACCCTTGAAGTTCACGCGAACGACGGTCAGCTCGCGAGCGCCCACCCGCAGAATCGACGTTTCAAACGTGCGCGCGGTCAACTGCATCCGGATTCGCCTGTCGGGCAACTGAGGTTCGTAGCGCAACTCCCGGGCCGAGCTGGACTCGTGCGCCTTGTGAACCCAGCCACCGGGCGGCATGACCAGATCGAACTCGCCGCCAATGGGGCTGCCCGACGTGGTCACTTCGCCGTTGGCGCGCTCCACCCGGTTGCCTTGGTTGAAGATCCGGGTGTCGCCATCGACGCGGTCCAGCCGGTAGACCACGCGCTGCGTGTTGCCGGTGAACCGGTCCTTCAACGCATACTCAAAGACGCGGTCACCCGTGGGCGCTGCCTTGGGCGGTGGCTGCTTGCTTCGTTCGTTGTACGCAGCGACGGCGGCCTGCGCGCGCGCAGGGACATCGGCGATCCACGTCGCTGGCACGGCGGCATTCAGGGTCTGTCCCTCCTTGTTCAGGAGCGTCGTGATCCCGATCAGGTGACCTTGTGCATCGAACAGGCCACCCCCGATGGATCCTGGTGAGAGGGGCACCGTGATTTGCAGGGCTTCGAGGTCCGAGCGCTCGTTGCGCCGGATGCCCGAGAGCATGCCGTCGCTGATCGTGGTCTCCAGCCCACGTGGGCTGCCCATGGCATACACGCGAGCACCCACGCGCCAAGATTCGGAGGACGCCACCCGCACGGACGGTGCATTGAAATTGGCAACCTTGAGTTGGCACAGGTCGCGCTCAGGATCGGGGAACTCCAGCGTGGCGCTGTAGCTGATGTTCTCGCGCGACACCGACACCGTGCTGGCGCGCGCCAGCAAACCGCAGTTGGTGATCAGGCGCCCGGGAGCGATGACCACGGCGCTGCCCTGGCTCAACGCGCGGCCGGTGCCGTCCAGCGTGCGCACCGCCCAGACACTGGGCGACACCTGCTCGAACAAGCTTTCGGGTGTGAGCGTTGGCTGGGCCACCGCGGCGGTCGAGATGAGTGCCAGCCCGAGGACCGTCAAGGAATGCTTCTGCATGGTGTGTTCAGGGCTGGGGTGGCAGGAGGCCGCGCAAGTCGTCCATGCTCGTGCGGGTGCCGGCCTGCGGCGGCCGTATGGCGGGCGCCACCACCGAGGGTGCCGAGCCGGTGGCCGGTGCGGGGGCGAGGCCGGTGTCGGAGCCAGGTGTCGGCTGGTCTTCCTTCTGGTCGCGCCGGTCAAACACGAGCGACTTGCCGTACACGAGTTGCACCCAGGTGGGGTAGGTGTAGGCCGTTCCCTGGTTGTGGTCGATGACCGCACCAATGCCGCCGCCGAGGATGATGTTGCCGAACATGCCCGCGTTGGCCCGCGAAACGGCCCTGGCGCTGGCCACCTGGTACTCGGGGTGCTGGCACACAATGTCCAGGTCTTCGCTCGACCGGCGTATGGAAGTGGTCGACCCCGACTTGACCGAGGCGCTGGTGCGGTCGTTGGTCAGCTTGCAATCGGCACCGGCCACCAGCTGACCGGTGGCCGTCTTGGTCTCGATCGTCATGGGATGGGTGCTCTCGTTCATCACGGAGGCACAACCCGTACCCGCCACGCAGGCGACGAGGATCACGGTTCGCAGAAACATCAGGCTCCCTCAAATGGCATCGTGAGCCCAAATGTAACCGTGGTGTTACGACCCCTTGGCGGTGTGCGCATGGGTATTTACCCCATGGCCGGCGGCGCGGCACTTTTGCAGCAAGGCGTTCCAAGCAATCACTGGATGCACCGATCGAACAGCCCCGGGGTCCATCGGCATCGATAAATGCGCAACGAGCTGCGCCGGAAGCATTCGAGGTCGAGATGCAATCCGGCAATCTCGTGCGCGTCAAAGCTGCAAGCTTCCGTTTTTCGTTCGGCACAAGGTGAGTGCGCTTCAGCCTCCCTGCTCCACCCCGTCCAGGCAGGTGAACTCGTCACACGCTGCCTTGAAGGCCTGGGCCGTGTCGCGCTGCCCGAAGCCGTACACAGGCACGTTCCTTTCCTGGATTCGCGCGGCCAGGCCGGTGAAAGTGCTGTCGGACGAGACAATGCAGAAGGCGTCCACGCGGCGCTGGTACAGCATGTCCATGGCGTCCATGATCAGCGCCGCGCCGGACGCGTTCTTGCAGCGCCGGTCGCGGAACTGCTGGTACGGGCGGATGGCCAGCGGGTGAAGGTGCTGCTTCCACAGGTCGAGCTGCGAGGTCGTCCAGTCGCCGTAGGCGCGGCGGATGATCGGCCGCCCCATCTGCCTGACCAGCGCCATCAGCTTCGGCGCGTGCGCACCGCTCAGGTTCTCGGCATCGATGAGCACGGCCAGACGGGGCCCGAGCACGGGCGGGAATGTGTGAATTGGCATGAGAAAGCTCTCCTTGGTGTCAAAAGCCAACCAGCCACCACCCTGGATAAGGGTGGCGGTGGCCCGAACGGGTGTGGCATACCGGGGTTGACCTCAACATCGGTGAGCCTTGCGGCTCCCCGTCCGGGCCACCATAAAGCGACACAGACAAACAGAGAAGCCGCAGCGTAAACGCCACAGCTTCTCTTGGAGGTCAACCCACGGAATGCCACTTCCGGTCGTACTTTAGTTGTACAACCCGCGCAGTATAGGCGAGCACCACGCACCGTCTAGAGGGTTGCGAAAAACTGGCTCGGGGTCTGCCCGAAGTGCTTGCGGAACATGGCCGCGAAGGCGCTGGGGCTCTCGTAGCCGAGCGCCAGCGCCACGTCGATGACCTTCTCGCCAGTGGCCAGCCGCTCCAGCGCGCGCAACAGCCGCGCCTGTTGTCGCCACTGGGCGAAGGTCATGCCGGTGTCCTTGATGAAGAGCCGCTGGATGGTCTTCACGTCGATGGCCAGGCGCCGCGCCCAGTCGGCCATGGTGGACGGGTCGTCCAGCCGCCGCTGCAGCACCGCGGCGATCTGGAGCAGCCTCGGGTCGGTGGGCATCTGCAGGTACAGGGGCAGCACCGGCAGGGCACGCAGTTCGTCGAGGATGAGGCGCATCAGCCGGCCGTCGCGCGTGCCGCTCACATAGGGTTGCGGCACCTCCATGGCGGCGCGGATCAGCTCGCGCAGCAAGGGCGAGATGGCGACGGCCTGCGTCCGGTCCATCAGCCGGGGCGCGGCGTTCGGCGCCACCATGAGGCTGCGCATGTGCACCTCGCCCACGCAGCGGATCTCGTGCGTCATGCCCCTCTGCATCCAGATCGCGCGGGTGGGCGGCACCACCCATTGCCCCGCCTCGGCCTGCACCACCATGACGCCGCGCACGGCGTAGATCAGCTGGTGCTTGGCGTGCGCGTGGGGCTCGATGTGCCAGCCGGCGGGGTAGTCGGTGGAGCGCGCGAAGATGGGTGAGCGCTGCGCGTCGATCGCGTCGAGCACCTCGGCAAGGGCCGGCGGCCGGGGGGAGATGGCCATGTCGCTTTTGAGATGGTTGATGGTCATTCGGCGTGAGACAGGCGTTGCCGCCTCCACCACAATTCTGACAGGCCCTTCCCTTCATTCCCGTATGCAGACACACCCTCCCCTCGCCGTCCACCCGATCCGCAACTCCATGGCCACGCAGTGGCTGCTGAACATCGGCCACGCGATCGACCACATGTTCCTGCTGATTTTTGCGACCGCCGTGACGACGATCGCGCACGAGTTCGGCGTGGCCCGCTGGGAGGACCTGATGCCCTACAGCGTGGCGGCCTTCTTTTTCTTCGGCGTGGGCTCGCTGCCCTCGGGCAAGCTGGGCGACCAGTGGGGCCGCCGCCGGATGATGCTGGTGTTCTTCTTCGGCATGGGCGCTGCGGCCCTGCTGGTAAGCGCGACGCAGACGCCGCTGCAGATGGCGCTGGCGCTCGCGCTGCTGGGCTGCTTCGCGTCCATCTACCACCCGGTGGGCATCCCGATGCTGGTGCAGGGCGCGCCCCGCCCGGGCTGGACGATCGGCATCAACGGCCTGGTGGGCAACCTGGGCGTGGCGGTGGCAGCGGTCGCCACCGGCTTTCTGGTGAAGTACTTCGGCTGGCGCATGGCGTTCGCGGTGCCGGGCGTGGTGTGCCTGCTGTTCGGCGTGGCCTTCGCCCTGCTCGCCACACGCGAGCAGGCGGCACCGGCGAAGAAGAAGTCCACCACCGAGGCGCCGGCCGGCGTGTCCATGGCCAGGCTGTTCCTGGTGATGACCATCGCCGCCACCAGCGGCAGCCTGTTGTTCAACTTCTCGACCAACAGCAACTACGAGCTGCTGAGCGACCGCCTGCAGGCCATTCTTCGTGACCCCGCGCAGATCGGCATGCTGCTGGCCGCGATCTACGCAGCGGCGTCCTTCACGCAGTTGCTGGTCGGCCATCTGATCGACCGGGTGGCGCTCAAGTCGCTGTACGTGGGCATCATCGCGGCGCAGGCCGTGCTGCTGGGCTTGTCGATGGTGCTGGACGGCTGGGCTTTCTACGCCGTGCAGTTCCTCTTCATGGCGACCATCTTCGGCGCCATTCCGTTCACCGACGCGATGATCGTGCGCTTCGTCGACGACAGCCTGCGCTCCCGCGTCTCGGGCATGCGGCTGGCGGTCTCGCTGGGCGCGAGTTCGCTGGCGGTATGGCTGATCGGCCCGGTGGTCAAGCAGGCCGGTTTCACCGCCCTGCTCGGCGTGATGGCGGCCACCTCGATGATCACGCTGCTGATCGTGAGCCAGCTGCCTTCGACGCCCGCGCCCCTGGGCCATGGCGATCGGTAAGACGGGAGCGGCTGCGCGCCGTTTACCATGGCCATCGTCGCTTCATCCACCACAAGGAATCGCATGGCCTCAGAGACATCCCCCAAGATCGCCCTGGTCACGGGCGCGGGCAGCGGCATCGGCCGCGCCGTGGCGCTCGGTTTGCTGAAGGACGGCTACCACGTCGTGCTCACCGGCCGGCGCCCCGAGCCGCTGGCCGCCGTGGCCGAGGCGGGCGGGCCCAACGCGATCGCCCTCCCCGCCGACGTGCGGGACGAGCACAGCGTGCAGGCCCTGTTCGATCAGATCGAAAAACGCTTCGGTCGGCTCGACGTGCTGTTCAACAACGCCGGCGTGAACGCCCCGGCGGTGCCCATGGACGAGCTGCCGGTCGAGCGCTGGAAGGACGTGATCGACACCAACGTGACCGGCGTCTTCCTGTGCGCGCGCGCCGCCTTCGGCCTGATGCGCCGGCAGAACCCGCAGGGCGGTCGCATCATCAACAACGGCTCGATCTCGGCCCACGCGCCCCGCCCCTTCAGTTGCCCCTACACCGCGAGCAAGCACGCGGTGCTGGGCCTGACCAAGACCATCGCCCTGGACGGCCGGCCCTACAACATCGTGTGCAGCCAGATCGACATCGGCAACGCGCTCACCGAGCTCTCGGCGCGCATGACGCAGGGTGTGCGCCAGGCCAACGGCACCATGGCCACCGAGCCCATGATGGACGTGGCCCACGTGGCCGAAGCGGTGCGCTACATGGCGGGCCTGCCGCTGTCCACCAACGTGCTGAACATGACGGTGATGGCCAGCCAGATGCCCTTCGTGGGCCGGGGCTGACCGCCGTCGGGGTTCAGCTTTCGTCGCTGTCGGCCAGTAGGGCGCGCCAGATCAGCGCGCCGATGGCGGCGCCGACCAGGGGCGCCAGCCAGAACAGCCAGAGCTGATCCAGCGCGATGGACGGGCCGAACAGCGCCGGGCCCGTGCTGCGCGCCGGGTTGACCGAGGTGTTGGTCACGGGGATGGAGATCAGGTGGATCAGCGTCAGGCAGAGCCCGATCGCCAGCCCGCCGAAGCCGGCCGCCGCGCGCTTGGCGGTGGCGCCGAGGATGACGAGCAGGAACACCGCCGTCAGCACCACCTCGATCAGCAGCGCCGCCGTCAGGCTGTAGCGGCCGGGCGAGTGTTCACCGTAGCCATTGGTCGCGAAGCCGCCGACCTCGAAACCGGGCTTGCCGGTGGCGATGAGGTAGAGCACGCCGGCCGCGGCCACCGCGCCCAGCACCTGGGCGATCACATAGCCGGGCAGTTCGGCCGCGCGAAAGCGCCCGCCCAGCGCCAGCCCCACCGACACGGCGGGGTTGAAGTGGCCGCCGGAGATGGGCCCGAAGGCGTAGGCACCGGTCAGCACGGTCAGCCCGAAGGCCAATGAGACGCCGGTGAAGCCGATGCCCAGTTCCGGGAAAGCCGCCGCCAGCACCGCGCTGCCGCAGCCACCGAAGGTGAGCCAGAACGTACCGAGGAATTCGGCGGACCATTTTTTCGCGTTGCTGTGTGTCATGCGGTTTCCAGGCAAGTCCAGAGCCTTGGGAAGATAAGCGGGCGGGCCCTTGTGCGCAAGAGGATTAACAATGATTTGACACACGGGCGGGGCCAAGGCAGGCCCCGTTCAGCCCGCCGGCCGGCCTCAGGACGCCGGCGTCAGGTTACCGCCCAGCACCTTCCACAGCGCCACGCGGTTGGCCTGCTCGGACTGCCGCAGGGCGATCAGGGCCTGCTGCGCGGCGTACAGGCTGCGCTGTGCGTCGAGCACGGTGAGGTAGTTGTCCACGCCCGAGGTGAAGCGCGCCTCGGAGAGCTCGAAGGCACGCGCGTTGGCGTCCACCACGGCCTGCTGGGCCGCCAGGCGGGCCTCCCACTGCGCGCGTTCGGCCAGCGCATCGGAGGCTTCGCGGAATGCGGTCTGGATGGCCTTCTCGTACTGGGCCACCGCGATGTCGCGGTTGGCCTGCGCCACGTCGACCGAGGCGCGCGCCGCGCCGCCGTCGAAGATCGGCCAGCGGATCTGCGGCACGAAGCTCCAGGTGTTGTTGCCGCTGCCGAACAGGTTGTCGAGCTCGCGGCTGCCGGTGCCGATGCTGGTGCTCAGGCTGATGGTGGGGAACAGCGCCGCACGCGCCGCCGCCACGTTGGCCGATAGAGCCTGCAGGTTGTATTCGGAGGCGCGCACGTCCGGGCGCTCCAGCAGCAGGGACGAGGGCAGCTCGGCCGGCAGCACCATCAGCGCGGCGGGCGCCGCCGCCGGCGCGGCGCGCAGGGTCTCGGCGGTGGGCAGCCATTCGCGGCGCAGGCCACTGCCCACCAGGGCTTCGAGGGCGTTGCGGTCCTTGGCGACCTGGGCCGTGAAGGCGGCCACGTCGCCGCGCGCGGTTTCCACCGTGACGCGGTTCTGCGCCAGCACCAGGCCCGAGGTGCCGCCCAGCTGGTGGATGCGCTCGGTGAGCTGGTAGGCCTTTTCGCGGCCGGCCAGGGTGTCGCGCGCCAGGGTCAGGCGGGCTTCGTCGGCGGCCAGGTTGAGCCAGGCGTTGGTGACATCGGCCACCAGGGTGATGCGCACGTTGCGCTGGTTTTCCTCCGACTGCAGGAACTGCTGCAGCGCCGCCTCGTTGAGGTTGCGCACGCGGCCCCAGAAGTCGAGCTCGAAGCTGGTGATGGCGAGCTGCGCGGTGTACTGCGTCGAGGTGGTGGAAACACCGTTGCTGGACAGGCCGGCCGCCGTGCGGCTGCGGCTGCCCTGGGCGGTGGCGGCCACGGTGGGCAGCTGGGCGGCGCTGGTGATGCCGTACTGCGCCCGCGCGCGCTCGATGTTGGACAGGGCCACACGCAGGTCGCGGTTGTGGGTGAGCGCCTGCGCGATCGACTGGCGCAGGCCCGGGTGCTGCACCCAGGCCAGGCGCTGCGAGGTCTGCACGGCGTCCGCGCCGGCGTCCAGGACAGCCAGCGGCTGCCCCAGCGTGGGGGCGACGACGCCTTGCACATCGGGCTTGGCGGGGGGCACCTGGGCGCAGCCAGCCAGCAGCGCGAGCGCGGCGGCGGCCAGGGCCGTCATCGGGGTCAGGGGTTTCGTCCGGAGCATCACGCTTCTCCTTGATGCGACAGCGACGGCGTGGCCAGGGGGGCCACGGGCGCGGGGGTGTCTTTCGAGCGGCGGCGCTGGACCCAGCTGCGCACCAGCAGGAAGAACACCGGCACGAAGAACAGGCCCAGCGCGGTGGACAGCACGGTGCCGCCGAGCACGGCGGTGCCGATGGCCTGGCGGCTGGCGGCGCCCGGGCCGGTGCCGAGGGCGAGCGGCAGCACGCCGAAGCCGAAAGCCAGTGAGGTCATCAGGATGGGGCGCAGCCGCCGGCGCACCGCTTCCAGCGTGGCGTCGAAGATGCTGCGACCCTGGTCCTGCAGCTGCACCGCGAACTCCACGATCAGGATGGCGTTCTTGGACGCCAGCCCCACCGTGGTCAGCAGGCCGACCTGGAAGTACACATCGTTGGACATGCCCCGGAAATACGTGGCGAGCAAGGCGCCGACGATGCCCAGCGGCACGGCCAGGATGACCGAGAACGGCACGCTCCAGCTTTCGTACAGCGCGGCCAGGCAGAGGAACACGAACAGGATGGAGATGGCGTACAGCAGCGGCGCCTGCGCGCCGGACTGGCGCTCCTGCAGGGACGCACCCGTCCACTCGTAGCCGATGCCCACCGGCATCTGGGCCATGATGTCCTCGACCGCGCGCATCGCGGCGCCCGAGCTCACGCCGGGCGCGGTGTTGGCGATCATCTCCATGGCCGGCGAGCCGTTGTAGCGCAGCAGCTGGGGTGCGCTGCTGGTCCAGGTGGTGGTGGTGAAGGCCGCAAGCGGCACCATCTCGCCGCTGCGGTTGCGCACCGTCCATTTGCCGATGTCCTGCGGCAGCATGCGGTAGGGTGCGTCGCCCTGCACGTAGACGCGCTTGACGCGGCCGTTGTGCACGAAGTCGTTGACGTAGGAGCCGCCCACCGCGCTGGAGAGCACGTTGTTGATGTCGCTGGTGGACAGGCCCAGCGCGGCGGCCTTGCGGTCGTCGATCACCACCTTGAGCTCGGAGGTGACGTCGAAGTCCGTCGTGCGCATGTTGGTGAGCTCCGGGTGCTGGCCGGCGAGTTCGACCACGCGGTCCTTGGCGGCGCGCAGCGCGTCATTGCCCAGGCCGTTGATGTCCTTGAGCATGAAGTTCACGCCGGCGTCCGAGCCCAGGCCACGCACGGCCGGCGGCATGGAGACGAAGATGCGCGCGGCGCGGATGCGCGAGAGGTCGCGCGTGGCCTTGCGCGAAATGGCCTCGGCGCTCTGCTCGGGGTTGGGGCGCTCGTCCCAGGGCTTGAGGCGCACGAAGATCGTGCCCGAGCTCTGGTTGCCGCTGTTGCCCGCCAGCGAGTTGACGCGCAGCACGTCGGGCTGGGCGTTGAAGTAGCGGGTGATGTCCTGCAGCACGACTTCGAGCTGCGCGTCCGACGAGCCCGCGGGCAGCGTCACGCTGGCGGTGATGAAGCCCTGGTCTTCCACCGGCAGGAAGGAGGTGGGCAGCTTCTGGAACAGGAACACCACGCCGCCGACGACCATCACGAACAGCAGCATCACGCGCTTGCTGCGCAGCAGCAGCTGGCGCACGGCGCCCTGGTAGCGCCCGGAGTTGCGGTCGAAGCCGGCGTTGAACCAGCGGAAGAAGCGGTCCACCCAGCCCAGCAGGCCCTTGCGGGCGGGTGCGCCTTCGTGCAGGTGCTCGGTGGGTTTGAGGATGGTGGCGCACAGGGCCGGCGTGAGCGAGAGCGCCACCAGCACCGAGAACGCCATGGCCGAGACGATGGCGATCGAGAACTGCCGGTAGATCACGCCCACCGAGCCCGAGAAGAAGGCCATGGGAATGAACACCGCCGACAGCGTGAGGCCGATGCCCACCAGCGCGGGCGTGATCTCGGCCATGGACTTGATGGTGGCCTCTTTCGCGGGCAGGCCCTCCTGGTGCATCACCCGCTCGACGTTCTCCACCACCACGATCGCGTCGTCCACCAGCAGGCCGATGGCCAGCACCATGGCGAACATGGTGAGCATGTTGATGGAATAGCCCAGCACCGAGAGCACGCCGAAGGTGCCCAGCAGCACCACCGGCACGGCGATCGCGGGGATCAGCGTGGCGCGCAGGTTCTGCAGGAAGATGAACATCACGATCACCACCAGCACCATGGCCTCGGCCAGGGTCACGGCCACTTCCTTGATGGAGGCGCGCACGTAGGGCGTGGTGTCGGAGCTGATGACGCCGGTGATGCCGTCGGGGAAGAAAGGCGCGAGCTCGGCCATCTTGGCGTTGACAGCGTTGGCCACGGCCATGGCGTTGGCGCCGTCGGCCAGCACGATGCCCAGACCGGCGCCGGGCTGGTTGTTCAGGCGGGACTTCACCGTCAGGTTGTCGGCGTCGAGTTCCACGCGGGCCACGTCGCCCACGGTGACGAGCGAGCCGTCGGCGGCGGCCTTGAGCACGATGCCCCGGAATTCATCGACCGTCTTGAGCTTGGTGCGCGCCGTGATGGTGGCGTTGAGCATCTGGTCCTTGACCGCCGGCAAGGCGCCGAGCTGGCCGGCGGAGACCTGGGCGTTCTGCGAGTTCAGCGCCGAGACGATGTCCGAGGGCATGAGGGCGTACTGCTCCAGCTTGCCCGGGTCCATCCAGATGCGCATGGCGTAGCTGGTGCCGAACACGCTCACGTCGCCCACGCCGTCGATGCGCGAGATCACGTCGACCACGTTGCTGGTGATGTAGTCGCCGATCGCCACCTGCGTGACCGTGGGGTCGGGCGAGGTGAAGACGTAGGTCATCAGGTTGTCCTGACCGCCCTTGTTCACGAACACGCCCCGGCTCTTCACGGCCTCGGGCAGCCGGTTCATGGCGGTCTGCAGCTTGTTCTGCACCTGCACCTGGGCCACGTCGATGTCGGTGCCCGGTGCGAAGGTGAGCTGGGTGCGCGAACGGCCGGCGGAGTCGCTGGTCGAGCTCATGTAGAGCACGTTGTCGATGCCCTTGAGCTGCTGCTCGATCACCTGGGTGACCGAATCGGCCACGGTTTCGGCCGACGCACCGGTGTAGATGGTGTTGATCGAGACGCGCGGCGGCGCGATGTCGGGGTACTGCTCCAGCGGCAGGGTGAAGATCGACATGAACCCCGCGAGCATGACCACGATGGACAGCACCCAGGCGAAGACGGGACGGTGGATGAAGAAATGGGCCATGGTGCAGCAGCGTGTGGTGTCCGGTTTGCTCGAAAGGGGCCAGGCTCACCCGGGTGGGGCTGGCCTGCGGGGCGCGCTCAGGGCTTGGGGGGCGCGGAGGCCGCCGGCGCCGCGCCGGTCTGGCCGCCCTGCCCGGCCGCACCGCCCTGGCCGGCGGGGGCCGCGGGCTTGTCTTCCACCACGCGGTTGCCGTCCAGGCGCATCGCCAGGGGCTTGACGGTCTGGCCCACGCGGGCCTTCTGGAAACCGTCGACCATCACGCGGTCGCCGGCCTTCAGGCCTTCGAGCACCAGCCACTGGGTGCCCAGGGCCTGGCCCAGGCGGATCGGGCGCTTCTCGATCTTGTCCTCGGCGTTGATGAGCTGCACGCTGGGCTTGCCCGCCGGGTCGCGCTGCACCGCCTGCTGGGGCAGCACGATGGCTTCGCTGGCCTCGCCGGTGGACAGGCGCGCCCGCACGTACATGCCGGGCATCAGCAGGCGGTCGGGGTTGGGAAACACCGCGCGCAGGGTGATGGCGCCGGTGGTCTGGCTCACGGTGGCGCCGGTGAATTGCAGCTTGCCCGCGTGCGGGTAGCGGCTGCCGTCTTCCAGCGCCAGGCGCACCGGGGCGCCACCGGCCTCGACCTTGCCGAAGGTGCCGGCCTGCCACTGGCGCCGCAGCTCCAGCAGTTCGGAACTGGACTGGGTGATGTCCACGTAGATGGGATCGAGCTGGCTGATGGTGGTCAGCGCCTGGGCCTGGTTGGCGGTGACCAGCGAGCCGGGCAGCACCACGGAGAGGTCGGTCTGGCCGCTGATGGGGGCCACGATGCGGCTGTACTGCAGGTTGATGCGGGCGTTTTCCAGTGCGGCCTGGGCCACGGCCACGTCGGCGGCCGACTGGGCGACCTGGGCCTGGCTTTCGTCGAACACCTGACGGCTGATGGCGTCGATCTTCACCAGCTCGGCGTTGCGCTCGGCGTTGGTGCGGGCGGTCTGCGCGGAGGCGCGCGACTTGGCCAGGGCCGCCTCGGCGCTCTTGACGGTGGCTTCCAGCGTGCGGGCGTCGATCTGGTACAGCGGCTGCCCGGCCTTGACCACCGAGCCCTCGGTGAACAGCCGCTTCTGGAGGATGCCCGAGACCTGGGGGCGCACTTCCGCGCTCTGCGAGGCCCGGGTGCGGCCGGCCAGCTCGGTGTGCAGGCCCTGGGTCTGCAGCACCACCGTCAGGTAGCCGACCGGGGGCACCGGGGGCGCGGCGGCGGGGGCCTTCTTGTCGCCGCAGGCCGCCAGGGCCAGCACCGCCACGCCCGCCAGGGCCCAGGCCCAATGCCGCCCACCGGGTCGCTGTCGGGCGGCGGAAGAAGCGGCGGCGGACAGGGCGGCGGGGGGCACCCGGCGTGGCTCATCGGATGCGGCAGAGGTCAATGGCATGGAAGTCAGGACGGGCTGTGGGGTGGGAATGCGGCGAGACGACGGCAGTTGCTTCGGCAACCTGCCATTGTGCGCATGCAAACATGTCTGGAATGTAAACGCACCGAGGGGCCTCCAAAAAAGCCAGGTTCCGAGAAAAACCGCATCCCGGCCGGCCCGCCCCAGGACGGTGCGCGCCCCGATGGGGTGTCAGGGTCTGATCTGGAACGGCGGCCCCGGTTCCCGGCGACCGCTCAGGCCGTCAGGTCGGTCGGCCGCTGCGCCGAAGGGCCGGGCGCGAAGCCTTCTCGACGCCCTGGCGGCGCTTGCCGCCGCCGCGCCTTGCCGCCGCCTCGCTCCAGGCGTAGGCCGGCAGCGCCAGGGCCAGCGGCAGCAGGTAGTAGGCCGCGCGGTAGGCCAGCACCACCGCCAGCACCTCGGCCGTGGGCAGCGCGCCGCTGAGCGTGGCCACGAACACCGCCTCCAGCACCCCCAGGCCCGCCGGGACGTGCGTGACCACACCGGCCACGGCGGCCATCAGCAGCGCGCCGAGCACCGTGGCGAAATCCACCCGCCCGGCGAACAGCAGCCACACGATGCCGCCCATCAGCACCCAGTTCGCACCGCCCGCGAGCGCCTGCACCAGCGCCAGGCGGCCGCCCGGCAGCGCCAGCTCGTGGTGGCGCCACCGCAGCGTGCGGCGGCGCGACACCGCGCACAGCACCAGGTAGGCCAGCGCCAGCCCCACCATCGCCGCGCCGAGGCTGCGCAACACGGCGTCGCCCGGGGCCCACCCGGCCGGCAGAACCGGCGGCGACCACAGCAGCACGCCGCCGGCCACCCACAGGTAACCCAGCCAGTTCGTCGTCATGCTCAGCGCGATCACCTTGGCCACCGTGGCCGCGGCCACGCCCCAGCGCGTGTACAGGCGCAGCCGCATCGCTAAACCGCCCACCAGCGCGCCGAAGTTGAGGTTGAAGGCGTAGCTGATGGCGGCGGCGCCCAGCGTGCGCGGCACCGGCAGCCCGTGGCGCGTGAGATGGCGCCCCACCAGGTCGAAGCCGGCGTAGACCGTGCAGCTCAGCGCCGCGAGGCCGACCGCCAGGGCCAGCCGCCACGGCGGCAACTGCCGCAGCGATACCCACACCTGCGACCAGTCCACCGCCCGCGCCTGCTGCGCCACCAGGGCCAGCACCAGCGCGGCCAGGGCCCAGGGCGCCACGCGCTTCGTCCAGCGCCAGGCCTGCTGCCGGGCGGGACTCATGAGGGGTCCACGGTCATGGCGACCACGCGCGGCTCGCGGGCCGAGGTCTTGCGCGTCCAGTCGGGGAAACGCCGCAGCGCGTGGAACACCACCAGGCTGCGCACCGCGATCCAGGCCGACTGCAGCCGACCCGGCGTGGGCAGCTCCACACGCTGGCAGCAGGTTTGCAGCAGCTCGTCGATGCGCCCGCGCAGGTGGCGCGCGAAGGCCTCGTCGCGCACCACCACATTGGCCTCCAGGTTCAGGCTCAGGCTGGTGGGGTCCAGGTTGCTCGACCCCACGGTGGCCCAGATGTCGTCCACCACGGCCACCTTGCCGTGCAGCGGGCGCTCGTTGTATTCGTAGATGTTCACCCCGGCGCGCATGAGGTGCCGGTACAGCAGCTCGCTGGCCCGCTTGACCCACTGCATGTCGGGGCGCCCCTGAAGGAACAGATCCACCTGCACCCCCCGGCGCGCGGCGCGGCGCAGGTCGCGCAGAAAACGGTAGCCGGGGAAGAAGTAGGCGTTGGCGATCAGGATGCGCTGCCGCGCGCTGCGGATGGCGGCGCGGTAGTGGCGCTCGATGTCGCTGCGGTGTTCGTTGTTGTCGCGCGTGACAAAGGCGGCCAGCGCCCCGTCGCCGGTCACGGCCCCCAGGCCCTTGCGGCGAAGGCCTGCGCGCCAGCGACGCAGCCACTGGCCGCGCGCCGGCTGTGGGGCTTCGACGTTGGCGCGGCAGAAGGCCTGGATCTGCCCCACCAGGGGCCCCTCGACCTCCACCGCGTAGTCCTGCTTGGACAAGTCGCCGAACTCCATCAGGTGGTCGATCGAGTAATTGATGCCACCGACAAACGCCACCTTGCCGTCCACCACCACGATCTTGTTGTGCATGCGGCGCAGCAGGTTCACGCGCGCACCCAGCACCCACTGCGCAGGCTCGAAGGCGCGCAAATGCACGCCGGCTTCCAGCAGCGGTTGCGTGAACGAGGCCGGCAGGTCGGGCGAACCCCAGCCGTCCATCAGCACATGCACCTGGGCGCCACGCTGCGCGGCCTTCAGCAGGGCCTCGTGCAACTGGCGGCCCACCTTGTCGTCGAACAGGATGAAGGTCTCCAGCAGCACCTCTTTTTCAGCGGCGGCGATCGCCTCGAACACACGCGGGTAGTAGCCCTCGCCGTTCTCCAGCAGCGTGATGCGGTTGCCGGGCACCCAATGGGAATTCATGGTGTGACCTCCAGATGGATGTCGGCGGCCAGCGGTGCGTGATCAGACAGGCGGGCCCAGGGACGGCGCGGCATGGGCACCGGCAAGGCGCGCGCCACGCCGCGCACGTAGATGCGGTCCAGCCGCAGCAGGGGAAAGCCGGCAGGGAAGCTGCGCGCGTGGTGGCCGTGCGCCTGGCGAAACACCTCACGCAGGCCGCTGGGCGCCAGCAACTCGTCGGCGCGAAGGCGCCAGTCGTTGAAGTCGCCCGCCACCACCAGCGGCGAATCGGGCGGCACGTAGCGGCTCACGATGTCGCAGATCATGCCCAGCTGCTCGCGCCGGTGCGATTCGCGCAAGCCCAGGTGCGCGCACATCACGTGCATGTCCTGCCCCAGGCCCGGCACGTCCAGCACGCAGTGCAGCATGCCGCGCGGCTCGAAGCCGTGGATGGAGAGGTCGTGGTTCTCGTTGTGCAGCACCGGAAAGCGCGACATCACGGCATTGCCGTGGTCCAGCCCCTCGGCCACGGCGTTGCGGCCATAGGCATGCTGCGGCCAGATCTCGTCGGCCAGGAACTCGTATTGCGCGGCGCTCCGCCCGCTGCCGCCCTTCACTTCCTGCAGAAAGACGATGTCGCTGCCCATGGCCCGCACGGCATCGCGCAACCCGTGCAGCACGGAGCGGGTGTTGAAAACGTCGTAGCCCTTGTGGATGTTCACGGTGAGTACCTGCATGGCCCATGCTAGGCAAGGCAGCGACCCCCGCTCTGTCAGACAAACGCGCATTCACGCGCAGGCACACAGGCCGTCCGCTCGGGGGAGTGAACTCGATGGCACCGATCGCGACTCAGTGCGGGCCATCACAACCCACTTCATCCCATGATCCACCTGCCTTCAGACCTCCGCAACACCCCTTTCCTCGAAGTGCCCCAGCATCGGCCTGTCGCCCTGCGGCTCGATCAGTCGTTTCAGCACCCCGACGCCACCGAGCTGAACCAACTGCTCCAGGAGCTTGGGGACAGCCTCCATGTCGTCGACATCGAACAGGTCGGTTGGAAATTCGCCGATGCCAATGAAGATCAGAGCGATGCGATCCAGAAATGGTGCGAAACCCTGAACACCCAGCAGAACCGTGCCTTTGAACGAGGAAGAAACCACCGCCGTGTGCTGATGGAGACCACCCGGCTGCTCCCGCCCTACCTTGAGTTCAATGATTTCAAGAACCTGTATGACACCAGCCACAGCGTTCGGAACATCCTGCACAAGTTCAATCCGGTTCAGACCAAAGAACTCGAAGACGCCACGACGCTGTTGCGGAAGGCCTCTCTGATCAAAGGATCTGACCCAAAGCAAGACCTGAAGGTGTTCGACGGCCTGGTCACGCAGATCTCGGCCCTGCCCCCCGGGAGGCTCCAGATCCGGGCCTGGCTGAGATTGATTTCGACCATTCCCAAACTACCCGAAATACCCAAAAACCTGCGGGGCCTCAGGATCCTTTCGGTTTTGAAGCAAATTTCTTTGATGGAGCCGCATGGGCAAGTGCTGCCATTGACCGCCCTGGTGTATCTACTCACCCGAGCGGTGTTGGAGAACAACACCCCTCGCGATCACATTCGCCTGCCCCTGCAGACCAAAGGAGTCTTGTCGGAGCGCGACAGCTGGTTCGTGCTGAACATGGTGCACGGTCACATCCTGAAACTCACCCCGACAGAGCAGTGCACCAAACTCCTGCTGGCCTGGTTGGACGCGGCGGCAAGCCATACCTACGGAAAGAACTACGAAAGGCAGAGCGTAAAACGTGACATTGACGCCAACGTGTATGCCATCTTCGCCGACATCAAGTCCCGCAAGCCATCCGACATGGAGGCCACGCTGCTGAGAATCGAGGCCAGGATGATTGCCTTTTCAGGGTTTCGAGGGATCCGCTTTGACGCAGCACTGAAAGACACGCGCAAACTGAACGAGCAACAGACCGACCATTTGAGCAGGCTGATCGCGTACGCGGCTCATCCTCTCGTCTGGGGCGATGCCGCCTTGAAACCCTGCGATGGCTTGCTCAGGGAGATTCAAAGCGTGCCATCTCGTTCACAGCGGGCAGCCCTGTTGGCGCAGTGGTTGAAGACCCTGAAAGCGTTGCCACCCCATGAAATTTCGGGCCGATTTCGCAAGGCATGGCACATCCAGCTGTCGCTGAATGAGGGCGTGCTGAAACCATCGGACTTCGATCGATGGGTACGGGCCCTTGGGGTGGTGCCGAAAGACGCGATCGCAGAGGCATTCAAGAACTTGCTGAAATTCGCCGTGGCGCTGGAAGCATCCCCACAACGGCAGAGGGCCTTGCAGACCCTGGAAGAGCAACTGCACCTGCTGCCATCTGAATCGCGCGCGGAAATGGGTCAGTTGCTCAGCAACGAACGGGGCATCTAGTCACCGCACCAAGCCAGGGCACCCCGGCGCACCTGAGCGCACCCGGTGGCAGCGGCTCACCCTTCTTTTGGTGCATGGCCAGCGACAAAGTCCCCGGAAACCGCTGGCACGCTTTCTGCTCACACAGACACCGCAAGAAGAGCGATCTGGGGTCCGCCCCGAGACAGCTCGGCACTCAGGTGCACTAGGGTTCCGACCACGCAGGGTGCGTGGTGTCTGGTCCGAGAGTGTGCCGGCCTCATCGCAGGCTCCACGGAGGGACAAAAGCCCGGGAGAACGATCACAGATCGGTTCTTCCTGCGCGTCCCACCAACCCATGGAGTCCTCTGATGAACAGCACCGCCCTCCCTGCATCCCCCTCCCGGCGCAACCACTTCCTCAAGCCCGCCCTGGGCCTGGCCCTGTCGCTGGCCGCCGCCGGCGCGTTCGCGCAGGCACCCGCCCCCATGAAGATCGCCACCGTGGTGTGGATCGGCTACGGCCCGTTCTATGTGGCCGAAGCCCTGGACCTCTACAAGAAATACAACCTCAAGGTCTCGCTGCAGGTCTTCAACGACCCGGCGCTGATCCCGGCGGCCATCGCCTCGGGCGCGGTGGACGGCGGCATGCTGACCTACGACCAGGTGGTGGGCCAGGTGGCGGCGGGCCGCAACATGAAGGTGGTGATGCCGATCGATTACTCCAACGGCGGCGACGCCATCGTGGCCGACGGCAGCATCACCAAGGTGGCTGATTTCAAAGGCAAGAAGATCGGCTACAACCCGCTCTCGCCGAGCGACTTCCTGCTCTCCTACGCGCTCAAGACGGTGAACCTGAGCGAGAAGGACATCACCCCGGTGAGCATGACGCCTGAAGCCGTGCCGGCCGCCATGGCCTCGGGCCAGTTGCCCATCGGCGTGACCTACGAGCCCAGCCTGTCGCAGATCCTCGGCCAGGGTGGCGGCAAGAAGTTCAAGGTGGTGTTCTCCTCGAAGAACGCGCCCGGCCTGATCGCCGACGTGCTGGTGTTCGACGACAAGGTCATCAAGGCCAAGCCGGCCGAGATCACCGGCATCATGAAGGCCTACCTCGACGGCATGGCCTACATGAAGGCCAAGCCGGCCGAGGCGCACAAGATCATCGGCAAGTTCATGGGCGTGTCCGCCGCCGAGGTGAAGGAACAGCTCACCGGCGTCTACAACATCCCGCTGGCCGAGATGCCCAAGGCCTTCCTGCCCGCGAAGGAAACCACCTCGTACTACGCCAGCGGCGACATCATCGCCCAGCTGCTCAAGGCCAAGGGCCAGATCACCACGATCCCCGCCACCGAAGCCACGTTCGACGCCGGCCTCGTCAAGGCCATGGTCGCGAAGTAAGCCGCCATGACATCGGTGTTCCGCTATGAGGACGGCGTGTGGCCCAACGTGGCCGCCCTCGCCTTCACGCTGCTGGGCTGGCCCGCAGGCATCGTCCTGCTCGGCCAGGCCAACGGCTGGCTCAACGCGCTGGGCGTGCTGCTGGTGGCGCAGACCCTGGTGTGGTCGGCCTACTTCATCCACGAGTTCGCGCACTACGCGATCTTCAAGACGCCACAGGCCAACGAGCGCTGGGGCACGCTCATGAGCTGGATCAACGGCAGCTGCTTCGCCAGCTTCGCCGACCTGCGCCGCAAGCACATGCGGCACCACGTCGAGCGCGCCGATGTGATCACCTTCGACGCCCAGGCCTTCCTGCGCGCCCACCCCGTCATCCGCCGCACCGTGCTGGCGCTGGAATGGGCCTACGTCCCGGCGGTGGAGTTCGTCATGCGCGGCTTCGTGATCGCCATGCCCTTCATGGGTGAGAAGAAGAAAGCCGCGCGCGGCCGCGTGATCGGCATCGCGCTGGTGCGCATTGCCGCCTGGGTGGCGCTGGGCTGGTGGTCGCTCAAGGCGCTGGTGCTTTACGCGCTGGCTTACCTGATCTTCGTCACCGTGCTGCGCTTTGCCGACTGCTTCCAGCACACCTACGACGCCTACCCCATCCTCGACGACACGCCCATTCCCAAGGACAAGGTGCGCGACCGCGTCTACGAGCAGGCCAACACCTTCAGCGACGTGGTGAGCCTGGACGCCAAGTGGCTCAACCTGGTGTGGCTCAACTTCGGTTTCCACAACGCGCACCACGAGCGCCCCACCGCCCCCTGGTACCGCCTGCCGGCTTTCCACCGCGAGCTGTACCCGGCCGACTATGCGCAGGTGGTCACGGTGCGCGAGCTGCTGCGCAGCTTCCACATCAACCGCGTCAGGCGCGTGCTGGCCAGCAACTACGGCGCGGTGCAGCCCCCGGGCACGCCGGGCCGTGCCGATGGCTTCCTGGGCGCCGTCGGTGTGTCGTTCCTGACGGCTGTTTGACATGGCCGCTGTCCGCTACGGCCTGGAAGGCAAGACCGTGCTCGTCACCGGCGCGGCCGGCGGCATCGGCAGCGCGCTGGCGCGGGCCTTCGCCGCGCAGGGCGCGCGGCTGATGCTGCTCGACCGGGCCGACACCTCCCTGCCCGTGCTCAGCGCCGAGCTCGACGCCACCGCCGCCGTGTGCGACCTGGCCGACCCCGCGCAGATCGCGCGCATTGCCCAGCAGGTGCGCGAGCGCTGGGGCACGCTCGATGTGCTGGTGAACAACGCCGGCACCGAATACCCCACACCGCTGGCCGACCGATCGCCCGAAGCCATGGCGCGCTGGTCCGGCCTGCTGGACAACAACGTCGGCTCCATGGTGCGGCTCACGCAGGCCCTGCTGCCGGTGCTGCCGCGCGGCGCGAGCGTGATCAACCAGAGCTCGATCTGGGGCCGCATCGGCGTGGCCGGTTTCTCGGCCTACGCGGCGAGCAAACACGCGGTGGTCGGCCTCACGCGCTCGCTCGCGCTGGAACTCGGCCCGCGCGGCATCCGCGTCAACGCGGTCTGCCCCGGCTGGGTGCGCACGGCCGCCGCGCTGCGCTCGCTCACCGCCATGGCGCAGGAACAGGGCCGCAGCGAAGCCGAGGTGGAGCGCGAGATCCTCTCGAAACAGGCCCGGCCCGTGATGCTCACGCCCGACGACCTCGCCGGCGTGTTCCTCTTCCTCGCCAGCGACGGCGCGGCTCCGCTCACCGGGCAGTGCCTGGTGGCCAGCCACGGCGAGGTGATGGCATGAAGCACGCGCTTTCCCTTCAAGGCAGGACCGCGCTGGTCACCGGCGCGGCCACCGGCATCGGTCGCGCCATCGCGATCCTGTTCGCGCAGGCCGGCGCGCGCGTGGTGGTCAACCACCTGGGGCAGGCCGAGGCCGCGCAGGCCGTGGTGCAGACGATCCAGCGCGAGGGCGGCGAGGCCTTCGCGATCGACGCCGACGTCAGCCGCGCCGACGCGGTGCAGCGCCTCGCGGCCGAAGCGGGCGAAGTCCACATCCTGGTCAACAACGCCGGCATCATCCAGGAGAAACCTTTCCTCGACACCACCGAAGCCGACTGGGACCGGATGCTCGGCGTCGATCTCAAATCGGTCTTCCTCACCTCGCGCGCCGTGCTGCCGGGCATGGTGGCGCGCGGCAGCGGCGTCATCGTCAACCTCGCGTCCGACCTCGGCATCCTGGGCCGGGAGTTGTACGCGCCCTACTGCGCGGCCAAGGCCGGCGTGATCGGGCTCACCCGCTCGCTGGCGCGCGAGTTCGCGCCGCGCGGCATCCGCGTCAACGCCATCGCCCCCGGCCCGGTGAACACCGCCATGGTCTCGCTGGAGAACATGAGCCCCGAGTGGATCGAGAAGGAGCTGGCGATCCCACAGCACCGCGTGGCCGAGCCCGAGGAGATCGCGGCCACCGCGCTCTTCCTCGCCAGCGACCTCTCGCGCTTCTACTGCGGCCAGGTGCTGGGACCCAACGGCGGATCGGTGATGCCATGAGGGTGGTTTCCGACCGCCTCGCCACCGGCGTGCTGCTGTTCTCGGCCTCGCTCTGGGGCCTGTCCTGGATGCCGCTGAAGTGGTTCATCGCGCAGGGCCTGAGCGGGCCGGTGGTCTCGCTCGTCTCGTACGGCGCGGTGGGCTTGTGCGCGCTGGTCTTCATCTGGCGCGAGCGCGCGGCCTGGCGCGCGCACGGGGTCTGGCTGCTGGCGCTCGCGCTGGTGGGCGGCTGGGCCAACACCTCCTTCGTCAACGCCCTCATGGTGGGCGACGTGGTGCGCGTGATGTTCCTGTTCTACCTCTCGCCCGTGTGGTCGGTGTTGGGCGGCTGGCTGTTCCTGAAGGAGCGCATCCCGCCCACGCGCTGGGCCGCCGTGGGCGCGGCCATCGTGGGCCTGTGGCTGGTGCTGGGCGGCCCGGGCGCGGTGGACTGGTCGCTCTCGCTGTCCGATGGGCTCGCGCTCTCCGCCGGCCTGGCCTTCGCGGGCAACAACCTCCTCGCCCGCGCCGCGCAGGGCGTGCCCCTGCAGAGCAAGACCTTCGCGGTCTTCGTCGGCTGCGGCGCCATCTCGCTGGCGGTCACCGCCTCAGTGGGCCACGGCCTGCCCGCCCTGTCCGCCGGCGTGTGGCTCGCGGTGCTGGCCTACGGCTTCGTCTGGCTGCTGCTGGCCACGGCCACCTGGCAATTCGGTGTGACCCACCTGGAAAGCAGCCGGGCCGGCGTGATCCTGTTGGCCGAACTCGTGGTGGCCGTGCTCACCGCGCTGTGGTTCGGCGGCGAAACCCTCACGCCCATGGGCTGGGCCGGCGGCACGCTCATTGCCGTGGCCGCGCTGGTGGAAGCCCTGGACAACCGGACGACCGAACCCCGACCCCAACCCGCCCCGACAGGAGGATGACCCGATGACCGACACCGTGTGGATGAACCAGCTTTCGTGGCTGGACTACCAGGCCCGCGTACAAAAAGACCAGCCGCCCGTGCTGCTGCCCGTGGGCGCGCTCGAACAGCACGGCCCGCACCTGCCCCTGGGCACCGACGGCCTGCTCTCCAGCGCCGTCGCCGCGGACACCGCCGCGCTGGTCGGCGGCCTGGTGGCGCCCACGCTCTCCTACGGCTACAAATCCCAGCCCAAGTGCGGCGGCGGCCAGCACTTCTGCGGCACCACCAGCGTGGACGCCGCCACCCTCATCGGTCAGGTGCGCGATGCGGTGCGCGAGTTCGCGCGCCACGGCCTCACGAAACTCGTGATCGTCAACGGCCACTACGAGAACCAGTGGTTCCTGATCGAAGGCATCGACCTCGGCCTGCGCGACCTCGGCCCCGGCGCGAAGCTGCAGGTGATGCGCCTGGAGTACTGGGACTTCATGACGCCCGAGACCCTGGGCGACGTGTTCCCCGACGGCTTCCCCGGCTTCGCGCTCGAACACGCCGCCGTGCTGGAGACCTCCATGATGCTGCACTACCATCCCAACCTCGTGCGCATGGACCTGCTGCCCGACGACGGGCCAGCCGACTTCCCGCCCTACGAGATGTACCCGCCGCGCACCGACTGGGTGCCCGCCTCCGGCGTGCTCTCGTCCGCCAAAGGCTCGGACGCGGTGAAAGGCAAACTGCTGGCCGACGAGGTGGCGCGCCGCATGGCCGAGGCCGTGCGCACCGGTTTCGAGAGACCCGCCGCATGACCACGGCGCTCATCGTGATCGACATGCAGCGCGACTTCTGCAGCCCCGGCGGCTACGCCGACACCGCCGGCATGGACGTGCAGCGCCTGCGCGAACCCATTGCCCGCATCCAGCAGCTGCTGACCGCCGCGCGCGCCAAGGGCCTGGTGGTGGTGCACACGCGCGAAGGCCACCTGCCCGACCTGAGCGACTGCCCACCCGCCAAGCTCGCGCGCAGCACCGCCGCCGGCGCGGCCATCGGCAGCCAGGGGCCGCTGGGCCGGTTGCTGGTGCGCGGCGAACAAGGCCACGACTTCGTGGACGCCCTCAAACCCGCCGCCGGCGAGTTCGTGATCGACAAGCCTGGCTACGGCGCCTTCCACCAGACGCGCCTCGCGCAACTGCTCGACGCACAGGAAGTGGACCGGCTCATCCTCTGCGGCGTGACCACCGAGGTCTGCGTGCACTCCACCTTGCGCGAGGCGGTGGACCGAGGCTTCACCTGCACCACCGTGGGCGACGCCACGGCCGCCAGCCACCCCGCGCTGCAGGCGCCCGCGCTGGCCATGATCGACGTGGAAGGCGGTATCTTCGGCCGCGTGCGCAGCACCGCCGAGGTGGTGGCCGAACTCGGTGCCTGAAGCCACCATGATCTCCATCCCCGACCGCTACCACGGCGTGTGGCAACGCACGTTGCTTGAAACGCCCGAGGGCCGCGACACCACCAGCTGGGTGCACTGGCTCCAGACCGGTCTGTGGCACGGCGACCTGCGCGTGCCCGCCGGCGCCGATCGAAGCACCCCCGCCGGCCGCGCGCAGCAACAGGGCTTTGCCGGCACCACCGCCATCACCCGCCCCGACCCGGCGTTGCCCGAGGTCTGCACCTGGCAAAGGACGATCGACTTCCAGCCTCCGCGCAGCACGCCCGATGCGGGCCACATGGTGTTCGAGACGCCGGATCGCGTGATCGAGACCGGCATCCACGGCACCTACCTCGAAGTGTGGGAACGCCTGCCCGGCTCCACCGGCCAACGCATCGCGCTCGCCGCGCTGGATGCCGCAGGCGAGCCCACGGCCGAACGCCTGCTCGTGAGCGGCCAGTACCTCATGCACCTGCGGCCACGCGCCGTGCCCTGGCCCGCCGGCACCGCGCCCGACGACACCCTGGCCCAGGTGGTGCAGCGCCACGCGGCCGGTGCCGACGCGCTGCTGGACTTCGAGATCGCGTTCGGCACGTGGCGCGACGGCGCGTGGGCGATCGAACGCGCCACGCAGCCCGCCCTCGAAGGCAGCGCCAGGCCTTGCACGCTGGCCCGCGCGAACGACACACAGGCGACCGTGAAAAGCGAAGGGCTGCGGTCGATCTGGCGCGTGCTCGAGTGGCACGCACCCGACTGAGATGCGGCCCCCCGCGCACCGCAGGTGTGCGCGCTTGCGGGCATGCAACTTGCGCTGAAAGCGATGCGATCAACACCCACCAGGAGTTCCACCATGCCATCCACCACCCCGTTCAACCGCCGCGCCGCGCTGGCCGCCCTGCTGCTCCCGCTTGCCCTGTGGGCCGGCACGGCACAGGCCGCCAACCTCGATGAAATCAAGAAGCGCGGCTACCTGGTCGTCGTCACCGAGGACGACTTCAAACCGTTTGAATTCATCAAGGACGGCAAGCCCACCGGCTTCAACCACGAGATGGTCGATGCGCTGCGCAAGTACGCACCGTTCGAGATCCGCCAGGAGATCCTGCCCTGGCCCGGCATCCTGGCGGGCGTCGCCACCGGCAAGTACGACATCGCCATCAGCGCCATCCTGATGACGAAGGAGCGCACGCAGTCGCTGGACTTCAGCAGCCCCATCGCCGACGCCACGCACTACTACGTCAAGCGCAAGGACGACAGCAGCATCAAGTCCATCAAGGACCTCAACGGCAAGACCGTGGGCGTGCAGACCGGCAGCGCCTTCCTCAGCCGCCTTCCCGAGCTGCAGGCCATGCTGGCCAAGGACGGCGGCAAGATCGGCAAGGTCGTGGAATACGCATCCTACCCCGAGGCCTACCAGGACCTCGCGCTCAAACGCACCGACTACGTCATCAACACCGTCATCAACCTCAAGGCGCTGGTGAGCGAGAAGCCCGGCGTGTTCGAGCTGGGTCAGCCGGTATCGGGCAAGGCCTACCCCGCCTGGGCCATGAAGAAGGGCAATACCGAGCTGCAGAAGTTCATGAACGACTTCATCGCCGCGCAAAAGGCCAACGGTGTGATGCCCGCCCTGCAGAAGAAGTGGTTCGGCGAGTCCTTCAACCTGCCCGCCAGCTACACGCCGGAAAACTGATCGCCGCGCATGAGCCTGGCCGATGTCCTGACGATCTTCCACGGCGCGCTGACCACGCTGCTGCTGTCGGTCGCCGGCATCGCGCTGGGCCTGCCGCTGGGGCTGGGCCTGGCGCTGTTGCGCTGGGGCAAGGTGCCGCTGCTCAACCCGGCGGTGGCGGTGTACGTGAGCCTGCTGCGGGCCACGCCGCTGGTCACGCTGGTGCTGCTGCTGTTCTTCGCCCTGCCCAGCGCCGGGATCTCGCTGGGGCCGGTCACGGCCGGCCTGCTGGCGCTCACGCTCAACACCGCCGCGTTCAACTGCGAGGTGTGGCGCGCCGCGCTGCTGGACCTGCCCAAAGACCAGATCGAAGCCGCGCAGTCGGTCGGCATGGGGCGCGCGCTGCGCTTTCGGCGCATCGTGCTGCCGCAGATCGCGCGCACGGCGTTGCCCGGTCTCATCAACGAGATGTCGCTGCTGATCAAGCTCACCCCTGTGCTGGCCGTGGTGGGCGTGGTGGACATCACGCGCGCGGCCGTGCGCATCGGCGCGCAGACCTACGAGCCGCTGCCGCCTTTCCTGGTGGCCCTGGCCATCTATGTGCCCATCGTCTTCGCGCTGGTGAGCGCGCAGCGCTGGGTGGAGCGCCTCATGGCGCGCCGTGAGGCTGCCGCATGATGGCCGACTTCGCCACCGTGTGGTCCGAGCGCGGGCTGCTGTTCTCCGGCCTGGGCAACACCGTGCTGCTCTCGCTGCTGGCCGCACTGGCCGGCCTGGCGCTGGGCGCCCTGCTCTCCATGCTGCTCATGAGCCCGAAGAAGGCACTGGCCGCGCCCGCCAAAGTGTTCGTGGACGCGGCGCGCTGCACACCCTTCCTGCTGTTCGCCTACATCGTCTACTACGGCCTGCCCTCGCTCGGGCTGCAGTTCGATGCCTGGAGCGCCGGCCTGCTGGCGCTCACCGTCTACCACGCGGCCTACATGGCGGAGATCCTGCGCGCAGCCTGGGCCGCGCAGCCGCGCGCGCCCATCGAGGCGGGCCTCGCGTTCGGCTACAGCGGCTTCGGCCTGTTCCGGCGGGTCGTGCTGCCGCCGCTGGCCCTGTCCAGCGCACCGGTGCTGGGCAACCAGGTGATCCAGATCATCAAGGACAGCGCCTTCCTCACCATCATCACGCTGCCCGAACTCACGAACGCGGTGAACTCCATCCAGTCGCGGCACTTCATCCCTTTTGCGGCCTTCGTCACCGCCGTGCTGCTGTACTGGGCGCTGTGCCTGGTGGTGGAAGCCGGCGTCTGCGCCGTCGGGCGCCTGGCCGAGGCGCGCCGTTGAGTGGCTTTCCGGAACCGACCATGCCCACGCTCATCCCCCTTCTCAGCGTCGTCTCGCTCAACAAGAGCTTCGGCAGCCTGCGCGTGCTGGAAGACATTTCCTTCAACGTGCAGCGCGGCGAAACCGTGTGCCTGCTCGGCCCGTCCGGCTCCGGCAAGTCCACGCTGCTGCGCTGCATCAACTGGCTCGAACGGCCCGACGGCGGTCGCGTGCTGCTGGACAGCCAGCCCATCGGGATCACCTCCGGCGGCGTGGTGATGAACGACCGGCAGCTCGCGCAGGTGCGCACCCGCATCGGCATGGTGTTCCAGCAATTCGCGCTGTGGCCGCACCTCACCGTGCTGCAGAACGTGATGGAAGCGCCGGTGCATGTGCAGCGAAGGCCCAAAGACGAGGTGCGCGCCGAGGCCGAAGCGCTGCTGCGCCGCGTGGGCCTGCACGACAAGCGAGATGTGTTCCCCGCCCGCCTCTCTGGCGGCCAGAAGCAGCGCGTGGGCATTGCGCGCGCCCTGGCCATGAAACCCGCGCTGATGCTGTTCGACGAGCCCACCAGCGCGCTCGACCCCGAGCTGGTGGGCGAGGTGCTCGCCGTCATGCGCGACCTGGCGCGCGAGGGCATGACCATGGTGGTGGTGACCCATGAAATGGCCTTCGCCCGCGAAGCCGCGAACCGCGTGGTCTTCATGGACCGGGGCGTGGTGGTCGAGACCGGCACGCCCGAGCAGTTCTTCTCGGCGCCTGCCACCGAGCGCGGCCGGCAGTTTCTGCAGCGCTACGCCGAAGGGCGGACTGCGGCGGCCTGATCACCCCCGCGAGTAGACCAGCCCCGACGCCACGCCGCCGAACAGATCACCCTCCACCAGCGGCACGCCAGGAAACTCCGCCTGCAGCGCGAGCTGGAAAGGCCGCAGAGCCGACGAACCACCGGTGAGGTAGATCGCGTCCAGCGAGGCATCGCCCAGCCCGGCGCGCTGCACGCACTCGCGCGCGCACTGCACCGCGCGCGCCAGCAGCGCGTCCAGGTGCGCGGCCATGTCGCCAGGGGCGAGCCCGGCCTCCAACCCGGGCTCCACACCCGAGAGATCCACCGTGGTCGGCGCGTCCTGCTGCGAGCAGCGAATCTTGGCCTGTTCCACCTCGTGCGCGATGCGGTGCCCGTCGCGCTGCTGCAGCACCCGCATCAGGCGCTGGTGCAGCTGCACGTCGGTGTAGTTCACGCGCAGCCCCTGCGCCTGGCTGATCGCGCGCGGCAGGTACAGCCACTGGATCAGGTGCCAGGTGGACAAGTCCATGAACACGCGGTTGGGCACCTCGCGCCCCTGCGGCCCATGGTGCCGGTAGCCCAGCAGCGGCATCACGCGCTCCAGGCTCAAACGCTGGTCAAAGTCCGTGCCGCCAATGTGCACGCCTGACGTGGCCAGCACGTCGCTGCTGCGGTCGGCCTGGGCCATGCGCTGTGGGCCCAGGCGCACCACGGTGAAGTCCGATGTGCCCCCGCCCACGTCCACCACCAGCACGAGGCTTTCGCGCGTGAGGCGGCGCTCGTGGTCCAGTGCGGCAGCGATGGGCTCGAACTGGAACGACACGGCCTCGAAGCCCACCGCCAGCGCCGCCTCGTGCAGCGACTGCTGGGCCTGCGCGTCGCGCGCGGAGTCGTCGTCCACGAAATGCACGGGCCTGCCCATCACCACGCGCGTGGGTGCATGGCCCAGCGTGCGGGCCGCGCGCTCTCGCAGCTCGGCCAGGAAGATCTCCACGATCTGCTGGAAGCTCACCTGCTGGTGGTTCACCGCCGTGGATTCATTCAGCAGCGGGCTGCCCAGCAGGCTTTTGAGCGAGCGCAGCAGGCGCCCCTCGGTGCCGGCAAGGTACTGCGCCACCGCATCGCGGCCGAAGTGCGTGAGGCGGTCCTCGGCGTTGAAGAACACCGCCGTGGGCAGGTTCGTGGCCGCGCCTTCCATCGGCAGCAGCCGTGAGAGGCCATTGGGTTCGGCCCAGGAGACGGCGGAGTTGGACGTGCCGAAGTCGATGCCCAGCGTGCCGGGTGAATGAAAGTGCATGAAGGAAAAGAAGGCTGCCGATGAAGAGGCGCGATTCTGCCACCGTGTCGATTCTTCTTATGCAAACGAACCATCTGCCTCGATGGACCACTTGGCTATCTTCATCACACCATCCCGACCAATATGAACCACGTCACCTGCACTCCCACCACATCCGCTTTCGTCTCACCGGACTTCCTCAACGACGGATCGCATCGGCCGGACAGACGGGAGCAGTTCTCCCAACTGCTGAGCCAAGCCCTGGAACAACAGCACGACGGCGCCCTTGGGGTGCTGCTTGAGGGCGCTCGCAGCGACAGCGATCCCCGGATGATCCTGGCGGTGGGGCAGCAATACAGCCGGGCCAGCCCAGAACACAGGGACATCATCGACCACTGGCTGGACACACTGTCCCTTGAGCAACGGCTCGACGTCTGCGAGGAACGCGAGTTCGTCGACCATGCCGACCTCTTTCGCAAGCTGTTGCAAACGCAACGCAACGGCCCGTTGGAAGACCTTCTTTACGGCACCCTCTACGCGGGCAAGAGCGGGCGCTACTTCGAAGAGATCGGCAGGCAACGCGCCCACGCATCTGATCAACAGAAAGCGCTGATGGACAACTGGCAGAAAGAGCTCTCCTGTACACAGCGTGGAGCGTATTTGAAGGGCTTGGGTGAGTTGCACAAGCTCAACGCCATCCATCGACACGTATCGGATTTCGTGGACGACAAGACCTTTCTCCGCCTCCAGCTGACCAGCAAACACGTGGGGCACTACCTCAACAAGACCGGCAGGTGGATCGCCATCCAGGCTTCGCAGCTTCACCAGCTTTCTGGGGAAGTCCGCTCCAAAGTGTTCTGGCAATTGCTCTCGGACACCCAGGCTTTGTCCGACCCTCACCAGCGGATGCTCGCTCTGGAGGGCCTTGCCCGGGCCGTCGATGCACGGCCGGAAGTGGGTATCTCAGAGTTCAAGATGTTGATGAACACCATCGTCACCCTGGGACCTGAATTTCAGGTCACGCCATTGACGGCACTGGCACCCAGTCTTGCATCCTGGAAATTTGCGTGGAATTATTGCCCTCACCTACGGCACTCGAGCATGTTGGACGCCATTGGGCAGCTCCCACAACCGGAATGGCGCTTCGCCCCTCTGGAGGCCACTGTCCGGGCCACGACAAATTCCCCAATGTATTCAAGGGCGGGTAACAAGCTGCTCGAACTATTCCAGTCGATCGACGTTGAGGGGTTGCCTGACCGAGACTTGCGCAGCTGGACGCACTTGCTGAGCACGTACTGTGATTCAGGCCATGCGGGTCCTGGAAGCACGGCGAAGTTGGTGAAAAAGACACGAGCAGTCATCGAAAAGCTGCAGCCCGACCAAAGAGCCACACTCCTCACGCTGCTGCCAAACGAGCAGCGCTGACCCGTGAGAAGGGCGCCGTCAGATGCGCCAGAGCAGATTCAGCCGCGCCTGTGCCAGGTGGTCAAAGATCGCGCGGCGTGCCGTGTCCACGTCGCGCTGGCGCAGCGCGGCCACGATCTGGCGGTGCTCCTTCTGCAGCACGGCGCGCCGCTCGGCCGTCAGCACCTTTTCTTTCAGAAAGCCCCACTCGCCGCTGTCCCGAATCTCGGCCATCAGACGGAACACGCTGATGAACAGCGCGTTCTGTGTGGCCAGCGCGAGTTGCTCGTGCAAGGCGCTGTCGAGCTTCTCGAATTCTTCCAGCGTCTGCGCCGCCTCGGCCCGCGCGCAACAGTCCTCCAGCCGATCGAAATCCGCCGTGGTGGCGTTGTTCACGATGAGGTCCACCAGCATCGGCTCCAGCAGCAGCCGTGCCTCCATCAGCTCGGCTGGGCTCACTGAGGGCACAGCCAGAAAACGCCCCGCCCCGACCTCGGCCTTGCCGGGTTTCTCCGCCACATAGGTTCCGCTGCCCACCTTCTGCGTGATCAGTCCCTGCTCGCGCAACTCGGCCAGCACGCGCCGCAGCCCCGAGCGGCTCACGCCGAAGGTGGCGCACAGGTCGCGCTCGGTGGGCAGGCGGCTGCCGGGCGGCCAGCTGCCACTCTGCAGGCCCTTGAGCAGTTCCATGCGCAGGGACTCCATGGAGTCCGTCTTGATCTGCAATGAAGCGGTGTTCGTCATGCCGCGCATTCTAGATTGGACTCAATTGGTTTAGACCAATGGCCTCAAAACACCGGGTAATCCCCGATCTTTAAGGCAACCGACCTGCCATAAAGTTGAACCAAAGCAGATCATGACAAACCAATTTAAACCAATTGGCGGATTCCTTTCCCCAAAAACCAGGAGACCAGCAGCATGAAGACCCAGGTTCTGGCGGCCATCCTTGCGGCCGCATCGCTCGTGGCGATAGCCCCTGCCCAGGCGGAATACCCCGACCGGCCCATCAACCTCATCGTGCCCTTCCCGCCCGGTGGCACCGCGGACAACATGGCGCGCGCGCTGCAGCCCGCGCTGCAGCGCGCGCTCAAGCAGACGGTGCTGGTGGTGAACAAGGCCGGCGCGGGTGGTGCCATCGGCGTGAGCCAGGTGGCCAACGCACCCGCCGACGGCTACCACCTGCTGCTCTCGCTGCTGAGCGTGGCCAGCCTGCCCGAACAGGCCGTGGTCAACAAGCAGAAACCGCCCTTCACGCTCGACCAGCTCACGCCCGTGGCGCTGCTCAGCGCCGAGCCGGTGGCGATGGTGGTGCCCGAGGCCAGCCCGTACAAGAGCTTTCGCGAGCTGATTGCCGCCGCCAAGGCCAGGCCCAACGCCCTCACCTTCGGCTCCACCGGCTTCTTTGGCGAAGTGCACGTGCGCTCCGAAGCCTTCGTGGACACCGCCGGCATCGACGCGCGCCACATCCCCTACCAGGGCGGCGGGCCACTGCTCAACGCACTGATCGCGGGCGAGGTGGATTTCGCCCTGCTCTCGCGCGCGCTCACCGCCACTCAAGTGAAGGCCGGCCGCCTGCGCTACCTCGCCACGGCCGGCGACGAGCCCTGGACCGAACCCGCCGGCCTGCCGCGCATGAAAGACCAGGGCGTCAACTTCGACACCGTGGCCGGCACGGCGGTGTTCATCCCCGCCGGCACGCCCGAGGCGGTGGAGCGCAAGCTGCGCCAGGCCGTTGAGGCCGCCGCGCAGGACGCCGAGTTCAGGCAGATGGTCGCGCAGACCGGGGGCGCGGTGAAGTACGTGGCGGGCAATGAGTTCGCCAATTTCTGGTCGGGCTACGTGAAGTCCATCGCTGTCATCACGCGGCGCATTGCCCAGAGCGAAGCCCAAGGGAAGGCCCGATGACCCCCACGAACCCGGTGTTCATCGGCACGGAAGCCATTGAGCGGCTCATGACCTGGGACGCGCTCATCCCCGCGCTGCGCGCGGCCTACGCCCAGCCCTACGACGATCGCACCAGCCCGCCGCGCACCTTCGCCAAGGGGCCCGACGCCTCGCTGCGCGCCCTGGCCGCTGTGCCGCCGGGCCAACGCTTCATGGGCGCCAAGGTGTTCGGCCGCGGCCGCAACAAGGGCATGAACTACCTCATCTCGCTGGCTGAGCAGGACACGGGTGAAATCCGCGCGCTGATCGACGCGAACAAGATCACCGCCTTCCGCACCGCCGCCACCTCCGCACTGTTCGTGGACGCACTCGCCCCACCGGGGCCGATGCGCCTGGGGGTGCTGGGCAGCGGGGCCGAAGCGCGCTCGCACGTGCAGGCCATGGCCTCGCTGCGCCCGGTGGACAGCCTGCGCGTGTACAGCCCCACGCCCGCCAACCGCGAGAAATTCGCGAGCGATTTTTCTGCCGCGCTCGGCATCCGCTGCGACACCGCTGCCACGCCGGCCGAAGCGCTGGACGGTGCCAGCGTGGCGATTGCCGCCGCGCGCTCGCACGACGAATCGCCCATCCTGCACGCCGATGCGCTGCGGCCCGGCATGCTGCTCGTCTCGGTGGGCTCCACGCTGCCGGTGCAGCGCGAGATCGACGTGAGCGTGATCGAGCGCTGCGACCTCATCGTGAGCGACATGCCCGACGAGGTGGCCCACGAGTCCGGCGACATGCGCGCCGCCACCGCGGCGGGCATCGCCTTCGATCACAAGATGCATTCGCTCAACGCCCTGGTGCGCGGCGAAATCGCGCACATGGGGCTGCTGCCGATGTTCAAGTCCGTCGGCTCCGCGCTGCAGGACATCGTGGCCGCCGAACTCATCTACGAACGGGCCATCGCCGCCGGCCTGGCCGTGACGCTCCCCATCCAGTTTTCCTACAAACAGTAATCCACCACCAGGACCAACACCAACATGGCACTCTACAAAAGACACGAAGCACGCGAATGGGCCCACGCACACCTCAAGGGCGTGGCCAACGTGGTCATCCCCTCGTTCACGGCCGACCTCAAGGGCTTGAACGAACAAGGCATCCGGCACGACATCCGCCACGAAATCGAGCTCGGTTTCTCGGGGACGCTGCTGGTCTCCGAAGTGGCGATGAGCCTGGCCGAGTACGAACAGTTCTTCCAGTGGTCGAACGACGAGGCCCAGGGCCGGCTGCAGCTCATCCACCACGCCAGCTTCAACACGCTGGAGGAAAACATCGAAGCCGCGAAGATCGCCGAGCGCCAGGGCGCCGCGCTCATCCTGCTCTCGTACCCGGCCAACTTCTACGCCGCCACCTCGCAGGACATTTACGACTACACCAAGGCCTTCTGCGACGCCACCAGCCTGGGGGTGATGCTGTTCCAGGTGCCGCACTGGGGCTTCGACCGCGTTCACCCCTCCGACATCGACGCCGCCCTCATCCGCCGCCTGCTCGATGACTGCCCCAACATCTGTGCCCTCAAGGCCGAAGGCGGCATGCCCAGCATCATGGGCTGGGTGGAGGCCTACCGCCTGTTCAGCAAGGAAGTGGTGGTCACCATGCCGCTGGAGCAGTTCGCGCTCGCGCTCGGCCAGCTCGTGCCCATCCAGTTCATCGGCACCAGCGACACCGAGTACTACGGCGGCATGATCCCGCGCATCTTCAAGCTGATGCAGGAGCACAAATACGACGAGGCCACCGCGCTGTACTGGCAGATCAACCCGGCGCGCAAAGCCCGCGCCGCCGCCAATGCCTATTCGGCCCAGGCACAGTTCCTCAACCGCATGCTGTGGAAATACGAAGGCTGGCTCAACGGCTTCAACGGCGGCCCGCTGCGCCAGCCCACCATGCGCATCAACGAAGGCACCATGAACAGTTTGCGCCAGGCTCTGGTCAAATCGGGCATCACGCCGACGGACCTGCCCAACGGCGACTTCTTCACCGGCCGCCACCCCGTGGCCACGGTGAGCTGACCGGCCCTTTCCAGGAGACGCGCATGCACCAGCTTCCCCCCTGCCCCACGCAGCTCTACATCGACGGCGCATGGCGGCCCGCCGGCACCGGCAAAAGCTTTGATGTGACGGACCCCGCCACCGGCGAGGTGATTGCCCAGGTGGCCGACGGCGGCCTGGACGACGGCCAGGCCGCGGTGAACGCCGCCGCCACCGCCCTGCCCGACTGGAGCGCCACGCCCCCGCGCACCCGCGCCGAGGTGCTGCGCAAGGTGCATGCGCTGATGATCGAACGCCTGGAGCCGCTGGCCAGGATCATCACCCTGGAAAACGGCAAGCCCCTGGCCGACAGCCGCGCCGAGGTGCGCTACGCGGCCGAGTTCTTCCGCTGGTATTCGGAAGAAGCCTGCCGCAACCTGGGCAGCGTGAGCCATGCACCCGCCGGCGGCTACCGCATCCTGGTGCAGCACCAGCCCATCGGCGTGGTGGTGCTGGTGACGCCCTGGAACTTCCCCGCGGCCATGGGCACACGCAAGATTGCGCCCGCGCTCGCCGCCGGCTGCACCGTGCTGGTGAAACCCGCCGGCATGACGCCGCTGAGCATGCTCGCGCTGGCCGACCTGCTGGCCGAGGCCGGCGTGCCCAAGGGCGTGGTCAACATCGTGCCCACCACGAAGTCGGGCGCGCTGGTGGACATGTGGCTGCACGACCCGCGCGTGCGCCTGGTCTCGTTCACCGGCTCCACCGAGGTCGGGCAGAAGCTCCTCAAGGCCGCCGCCGACCAGGTGCTCAAGACCCCCATGGAACTCGGCGGCAACGCGCCCTTCCTGGTGCTCGACGGTGCCAACGTGAAAGACGCGGTGGACGGCGCCATGATCGCCAAGATGCGCAACATGGGCGAAGCCTGCACCGCCGCCAACCGCTTCTACGCGGGCGATGCGGTCTGCGACGCCTTCACCGCCGAGTTCGTCAAGCGCATGCAGGCCCTGCGCATCGGCCACGGGCTGGACGAAAACCACCAGGTCGGCAGCCTGGTGGACGAGCCCACCCGCAAGAAGGTGGACGAGCTCGTGCAGGACGCCGTTTCACGCGGCGCCAAGGTCCTCTGCGGCGGCAAGAAAGTGCCCGGCCCGGGCCACTTCTACGAACCCACGGTGCTGGGCGACGTGCCGCTGGACGCGCGCATCCTCAAGGAAGAAGTGTTCGGCCCGGTCGCGCCCATCGTGCGCGTCAAGGGCGGCATGGAAGCCATGGTGAAACACGCCAACGACACCGAGTACGGCCTCACCGCCTACCTCTACAGCGCCGACCTGGCGCAAGGCCTCAAGATCGCCGAGCGCCTGGAGTTCGGCATGGTGGCGGTGAACCGGGGCCTGGTCTCCGACCCGGCCGCACCGTTCGGCGGCGTGAAGCAGAGCGGCCTGGGCCGCGAAGGGGCAGCCGAGGGCATGCACGAGTACATGGAGACGAAGTACATCGCCGTCACCTGGTAGCGACGGGCGCGGCCGACTACACCTTCTTCGCCAACCGGTCCCAATCCTTCAAGGTCTGCTGCAAGCGGTTCTTCGCGTCCGCGTGGCCGCGGCTGAAGGTGGTCGTCAGGCGATGCCTCAAGGCTTCATCGGGTGGCGGTGCGCCCAGCGCCTTGAGCCGATCGATCACCAGCATCACGGTCTGGAAGTTGCCCGAGTGAATGGCCATGTACAGCGGCGTGCGCCCCGCCACACTCACTTTGCCGTCCGCTGCGTCCAGCACATCGGCGCCGCGCTCCAGCATGTGCTTCACCAGCCCGGCCTTGCCCTCCGAGCAGGCCCAGTGCAAAGGCACCAGGCCGCCCTCCAGCCGCGCGTTGAAATCGGCGTCGGGCGCGGCCAGCAACTCGGGCGCAAGCGGCCAGCCGGAGGCCTTGATCATCTGCTGGGTTTTCCAATCGCTCATCGCTGGTACCGCTGCCGGGTGATGGTGGGTGTGCGAGTGTACGTGGCTATACTGCCCCGGTCGCGCAAAAACAGCGCGATCGGGATAGGCGTCCTGTCTTCCGTTGCGACGCAAGCCGTAACGCTTCCACCGCAGTCGCACTGCGGCTTGCATGTTCGTGCCTCCAAGTTTTGGCGGCCCGAACGGGGAGCCGCAAGGCTCGCCGACGAAGTGCAAACGGAAGACGGTACGCCTACCTGTTCGGGCCGCCGCCCCACCTCCACAAGAGGCGGGGCGGCGGTGTGTGAAACACACTGCAGGGAGGCCGACATGGTCACCAAAGCCAAATCACCCATCGATGTGCGCGCGCCGCAACGCCGCTCCACTTCGCTCACCTTTTCCGCCAACTCGTCGCGCCGGGTTCGTGATCTCACCAAGCGGGCATCGACCCAGATCGGCCAGTTGCGCCGGCTGATACCGCTCTACCAGCGCACCGAGCGCATCCTCATGCCCGCCGGGCTTCATCGCATGCGCGACACCGCCGGCATCCCGGTCGCACAACAGCAGGAAGCCTGCGCCCTGCTGTACGCGGCCAACCACGAGCTGCGGCTGTTCATCGACCGGCTGACGGACACCCTCGCGGCGCTGCAGGCGCAGGTGGAGGAGGCAATGGAACCGCCTGTTCCTTGAGCGCATTCGGCACAGGATCTGCGTCCCGGTGGCAACGGGCTGCCGAACTCTTGCCCAGGTAAAAGCACTGACTTTGTTTTATTCGGGCCCCCCGGGGCCGGTCTTGAAACATGAACACCATCGGCATCCCGTCGCCACCACCTGCGCGCGCGCCTGAAAATGGCGAATCCCAACCGACCGATCGGGAAAACCAATTTTCCGATTTGCTCTCCGAATGCTTGAAGCAGCAGCACAACGGGGCACTGGACATCCTTCTGCAAGGCGCCCTTCAAGACAGCAACCCTCGCATGATCGGCATTGTGGGTCGGCATCTGATCCAGGCAAGCGTTGGACAGCGACAGGCCATCGTCAACTGGACCCGGATGTTGTCTCACGAGCAGTTGGACGAATTCAACGCCCAATGGCACCCCATCAAGACGCAACTACAAACAAAGCAGACCGCCAGAGAGCACAAACTCCATGAGCTGCTGAAGAACACGCTTCAGTCGGCCAATGCTTCCTACCTCCCCCGTGTGCTCGCATGGATCGGCAAAAGCCAAAGCGCCAGGCTGGTGGACGTCGTGGCGGGGCAATTCTTCCATGCGAACGAGCCTCAAAGACAGGTCATGGTCGACTGGGTGGTCACACTGCCGACCGATCTGGCGCTGCGCTTCGTGGATCGCCTGCCCACCCTGCGGGAAACCCTCTCGCAGCGGCATCCGCACATTGCCGTCCACCTGGCGCAAGCAAGCGGGCAGGCCGAGCTTTGCGCAGCGGTGGGACGGCAGTACCACCGTGCCACCGGAAGCTCCATCGGGGAAATCGATCGATGGTCAGAGACATTGAATGCCCCTGAGCGCGAGGCCTTTCTCGGCGGCAAGCGAGCCCGGCTTCTGGCGTATGTCGCCGACAACAACAGCAGCCTGTTTCGCTACCTCGATGCCCAGTCCATGGCCCGACTGGGCCTCGTGAGCCGGGACATCCGGAGGACGGCCATGGCACGCCCCAGGTTCGAGGCGGCCGGGCTCATGAAGGACTTTCCGGCATTTCATGCGCTGCCAGAGAACGAGTGCCATGCCAGAAGCCTGGAATTTCTTCGGCGCGTCGAGCAGTCCGAATGCCCTGAAACCAAGGTGGAAGCACTCACCCAGCTGGCCAAGCACCTCTTCTTCATGCCGGCGATACACCGAGGCCAGGTGCGGGCCACCCTGCTGTCCTGCGTCAATGCCCTTCAACCGGCGTATCTCCGCGCCCAACCCCTGGCCGCGCTGATGGCCTCCCAACAGAGTGAACCGGTGTTCATCCGTCGGGCGTTCAAAGCGCACCCGATGTTCCCCGATTGGCGGCTTCTCGAGCCTGTGAACATGGGGCCTTGGCGCGAACACACCATTGAGCCCCTCGATCCCGATCAGTTCCGGGCGCTGTGGCAAAGCGCGATGAATCTCGATCAGGAATGGCAGAAACCCCTCATGACGGCGCTGCTGCGCATGCCATGGGGACGCGACGGTCGGGTCGGCGACGTGTTGAAGGACGTACTCGAATCCGACAATGAGCACTGGAAGTCGACCCTGCTGCCGGCCCTGAGCGACTGCTTTCCCTCCATCAATCTCCACAGCGAAGAGCAGGTTGAAGTGCTGCTATCCCTGATGAAAAAAACGAAGGGGACAGGACCTGAGTTTCTCGCCTTGGCGTTGCTGCCCGATTTCATTGCCAAGAAGATTTATCACAGCGCCAAAGGGTTCAAGATTCTGTTGAACTTCATTTCAACCTGGACACCGGGCGATTTGCAAAAGCCTGCGCTCCTCGCTCTGGCCGAGACCCTGGAGCACACCTGGGCCAGCGACCAGGAGCTCTATGACAACTGCGCAGCGATGTTGGAGGTGTGTCGGAAAACGGAGGATCAGCAACTCGAGTACGCGCTGAGGCTTGCGTTGAACAAAGGCATCCGCCGTCTAAATGAGGTGTTTTCACAGGGCAGCGGCTTTCTATCGGCCGTGTCGAGAATGGTCAAGGAGGCGGAGGAATCGGCACAAAAATTCAAGGGCCTCTCACGGCTGGCTTTGGACACGGCACTGGGGTCGCTCGACATCGCGGGGGACGTGCCACTGGACCGGTCCCGGTGCGTGGAACCCAGAACACTGATCGCACTGGCGGGCGGGGATCACTCGGCACAAGCGGTGAGATCACACCTGCAGCAGTTTCCCGAAAGCAACCATCCCGAACTTCTCGTGGTGCTGATCAAGCAACAATGGACGTTGCTCCATCGGCAGTTTGCAGCGACAGACCTGTCGCAAGACATTGAATTCTTCATTCAGGCCATCGGTCAATTGCCAGCAGAGCAACAAACACGACCCTTGCGCGCCTTGCTGCACCTCTGCTCCTTCAGTGATGCTCAAGGGGTGAGCAAGCACCTGCTTGCGCTGGGTGAGCTGTGCCGCCAATCCCCCATGAAAGCCGAGCTGATCACGGGTCTTGCTGACCAATGCATCGGCAAGGTGTGGCCGCACGGACGTGAGGCGATTGCCATGCCACTGGATCTCTTTGAGGCCATCTACAGCGACATGTCCCGGATGTCCGACGTCGACCGATGTGCCGTCTATTTCGCGCTGCAAGACGTTGCCGAGCGCTATCCAGAGCAGATCGCCCCCGTGCAACTCGCGAAATTGGAGCCCGTTTTCGAGCATCTGAAACAACAAACACCGCCGAGGCATCGACGCTGACATCGCGCAGATGAACCCATGAGAGACAGGTGTTCCCTGATGGATGCACAACGCACCAAGTCTCTCAGGATTTCACATGAACGCTCTCATATCCCCATCTACCTCTCCTACCCCCGAGTCGATAGCGCATGACATTCCGTCACCCTCCAAGCAGGAACGCCTGACCGCCTTGCAGGAGGCGTTGACACACCAGCGGGATCACGAGATCAATCAACTGCTCCATGCAATTCGGCGCGACCCCGACGCCACGATGGCGGGCCTTGTTGGCGAGGTCTACTTTGAGGCCAACGAACATCAACAACTGGCCATGGACATCTGGTCCGAGCATCTTTCTTCCGAACAGCGCTTCACCTTCGTGAACAGAAAGGAAGACGCGCGGATCATGGAGTTTTCCAAGCTGCTGACCATTGCGCTGGACAGGAAATACGACAGGCTGCTGGAAGTTCTGCTCAAGGGCGCGCGTGAACTCGACCATCCCCGCTTGCTCCAACTGGTCGCCCTGCACCACCCCGACGCATCCGAAGCACAGAAAGCCACGACAGACGCCTGGAACATCCAGCAGAAAAAGGTGCTTCCTGTTGCACCTTGCCTACCAGTCGAGAAGCTCATCGTCAACAGCACGGTACCTCAGCACCTGGATCTGCGAAGCTCGCTGGAACGTGGCAGCAACATCGCCCCCGAATACTTCTTCACCCCGGATATCTCCAGCTCAAACCCCGACTCCATTCCATCGGAGAAGGAGATGGAACGGCGCCTGGCTGTGTGCTGGAAGCTGCCCAATCCGAACGAAGAGCAACGGGGAATCATGCGCAAAGTTGCACAGCAGGTGTCACAGGACTGTGCCCAGCTGGTGCAGGCCATGAAACAGACCGGCCGCAGCTTGTGTGAAACCAGTCGCCTGGCCATGGACGAACCCAGCGAACTTCCCTTTTGGCTCGGGCCGCCAAAAATGACCAGCTTGCTCCGGGTGCCCGATGGGACCGGACTCACCGTGCATGTCTCCAACACCAACGTGAAGGAAGCGATTCGATTCAGCTTGAGTGTTGAGGTGAACAAATACGCGCCTTCTTTCGGGAACACGGCTTTGACCCTCGCCATCGCGAAAGGATGGGGCCACGTATCTGTGAATATTGGTCGGAGGGATTCGGACCGTACTCAAAAGGACATCATTCGCGCTTTGCTTGCGCGAGAGGACATCGATGTCAATGCCCCCGAAGTGTCGAACCTCTGGACGCCACTGCATATCGCCTGCATGCGTGCCGATGTTGAGGTGGTGGACGCCTTGATCAAAAGGGGCGCCGTCGAAAAGCCCAGTCTGGCGGGGCATCTGCCCAGCGACTTTCTCACGTTCCCCTACGACACGGCCCGCAAGCTCGTGGAGTCCCTGCTCGATAAATTCAAGTTCGGCAAAGCCCCCTACCAGGAGCATGAATCCGAAGTGGCCACCCTGCCGTTGAGAGAAGAGTTTCCCGCGTTGCAGGAGAAAGTCATGAAGTTGTTCGCGTCCAAAGACGCATAGGTGTCAGGTCCCGGATGATGACGAACGGCTTTGACGGACAGTGGGACTCTGCAGGGTTCGGACCACCAGCTCTGGCACGGCAGTTGCTAACACCCAGAACCAGAGAGGCGCTGTGCCCTGCACACGCCAGCCTTGAAGACCGCTAGGGTTCCGGGCGCCGCGCAGTTGACCACCAACTGAAGAGACAGACACGCGGCGCCGTCTGGTCCGAGAGCGGTCGGCCACGATCGTGTGGCTCCACGGAGGGACAAAAGCCCGGGAGACGCTGCTGCGCGCTGTGAAGCGCGAGCACGGCGCCTCTCCGCTTTTCGTCCCCCGTTCAGGAGCCCGCATGTCTTCTTCGCCGCCTGTCATCGACATCAGCGCGCCGCCGCCCCGGCGCCGCCGCACCACCGGCCTGTGGACGGTGCGCGCGCCCATCGCCCGGCGCACCTATTGGGTGCTTGCGCTCATCGGCCTGTTCACCCCTTTGGTGCTCTGGGCGCTGCTCGCGGCCTTCGGCGGGCTGGACCCGGTGTTCCTCCCCGCCCCGCTGCAGGTGCTCGCCAAGGCCTGGACCTGGCTGACCGAGACCGGCCTGCTCGACGACATGGGCATCAGCGTCTACCGCGTGGTCACGGGCTTTCTGCTCTCGGCCGTGATCGCGTTGCCGCTGGGCCTGTTCATCGGCTCCTACCGCGCGGTACAGGCGCTGCTGGAACCGCTGACGGACTTCATCCGCTACATGCCAGCGGTGGCCTTCATCCCGCTGGTGATGCTGTGGGTGGGCATCGGCGAGGGCTCCAAGATCGCCATCATCTTCATCGGCACCTTCTTCCAGATGGTGCTGATGGTGGCCGAGGACGTGCGCCGCGTGCCGGCCGCGCAGGTGGAGGCGGCCCAGACCATGGGTGCGAACCGCTCGGAGCTGATCGAGAAGGTGATCTTCCCCAGCGCCAAGCCGGCCCTGCTGGACACGCTGCGCATCACCATGGGCTGGGCCTGGACCTACCTGGTGGTGGCGGAGCTGGTGGCCGCCAATTCGGGCCTGGGCTACGCGATCCTGCGCGCCCAGCGCTTCCTGCAGACGGACACGATCTTCGCCGGGATCATCGTCATCGGCCTCATCGGTCTGGTGACGGACCAGCTCTTCCGCCTGGCGCACCGCCGCGCCTTCCCCTGGCTGTACTTGAAGGGCTGATGCGATGAGCACCCCACACCCCCACACCCACCCTGTGCCCAAGATCGCGATCCGCGACGTGTTCAAGCGCTTCGACGGCGCACCGGTGAACGCGCTCGAAAACATCAACCTCGACATCCGCGCCAACGAGTTTGTCACCTTCGTGGGCGCCTCGGGTTGCGGCAAGTCCACCCTGCTGCGCACCATCGGCGGGCTCGAAGTGCAGAGCAGCGGCGAGCTGCTGGTGGACGGCCAGGCGGTGGACGGCCCGGGCATCGACCGCGCCATGGTGTTCCAGCACTACAGCCTCTACCCCTGGATGACGGTGTGCCAGAACATCAAGTTCTGCCGCCAGCTGGCCGCGCACACCGAGGGCCGCACTTCGTCGGACGTGGAGGCGGCCGACGGCCGGGCCGACGCGCTGCTGCGCCTGATGGGCCTGGAAACCATGGGCCACGCCTGGCCCAACCAGCTCTCGGGCGGCATGCAGCAGCGCGTGGCGATTGCGCGCGCCCTGATGGGGCGGCCCGACATCGTGCTGATGGACGAACCCTTCGGCGCGCTGGACGCACAGACGCGCGAGGTGATGCACGACCTGATCCGCTACGTGCACAAGCTGGAGAAAGCCACCATCGTCTTTGTGACGCACGACGTGGAAGAGGCGCTGTACCTGGGCGATCGCGTGGTGCTGATGGCGCCGCGCCCGGGGCGCATCGACACGATCTACGAGGTGCCCTTCGGCGAGCAGCGCACGCAGGACCTGAAGCACGCGCCCGAGTTCGTGCGCCTGAAGCGCGACATCCTGGACCGCATCCGCGAGACCTCCGGCATGAAGACCGACCTGGAACAGCTCCAGCGCATGACCGGCCACACCGCCTGAACCGATGGGAGACCCTCAGATGAACCACACCCTCAACGACACCCCGGTGGACGCCCCCGCGTTCTGGCAAGGCTTTCCCGCCCCCGCGCTCGCGGGCGTGGACACCCACCGGGTGATGTGGAGCGAGATCGTGCCCGGCGGCAGCCACTGGGGCTGGCGCCTGCCGCGCGGCAGCGCGATCCGCTTCGTGGCACTGGAAGCCGGCGCGAACGTGAGCCTGGTGCTCTACAGCGCACAGGAAAAGCTGGAGCGCTACAACATGCCGGACTCGCTCAAGGCCCAGCACACGGCGCACTACACGCGCGGCCATGTGCTGATGAGCGACATGGGCCGCAGCATGGCCAGCTTCACGGCCGACAGCCTGGGCTGGCACGACCCGCTGGGCGCGCTGCTGGACAGCGAGCTGATGCAGCAGAAGTACGGCGAGAAGCGCTATGAAACCCACCGCAACGCCATGCACCGCTCGGGCAAGGACGGGTTGCTGATCGAGATCGGCAAGCACGGCCTCTCCAAGCGCGACCTGATCGCGCCGGTGAACCTGTTCAGCAAGGTGGGCGTGGACGCGCAGGGCCGCTTTGCCTTTGTGCCGGACCACGCGAAGGCCGGCGACTTCGTGGAGCTGCGCTTCGACATGGACGTGATCGCGGCCATCAGCACCGCCCCCCACGGGCTGGACCCCGCACCGGCCTACGCGCCGAAGAAGGTCGGCCTGGTGGCCTGGCGCTGCGGCGCCGCACCGGCCGACGACGTGTGCCGCGCCTTCCGCCCCGAAAACGCGCGCGCCCTGCACAACACCGACCTGCTGTACCTGTGAGGGAGACGAACACCATGACGACCACCGCCACCGCCACCGCCATCCGCCTGCAGGAAAGCGCGCTCGACCCCGCGCACGCCGTGCTCAACCAGCGCCACCCGGCGGGCGAGCCCATCCTGTTCGAGGTGAAGCACGGGCAGACGCTGCGCATCGTGGACCTGGAGGGCAACCAGGCCGCCGACGTGCTGTTCTACAACCGGCACGACCCGGCCGAGCACTACAGCGCCACCGACACCATGCAGCGCCAGGGCGGCATCTACCTCACCACCGGCTCGGTGATCCGCAGCAACGACGGCAACCCCATGCTCACCATCGTGGCCGACACCTGCGGCCGGCACGACACGCTGGGCGGCGCCTGCGCGGCCGAGAGCAACACGGTGCGCTACGCGCTGCAGAAGAAGTACATGCACAGCTGCCGCGACAACTACCTGATCGCCCTGCAGCACGCCGACGTGGGCCTGGGCAAGCGCGACCTGGTGCCCAACATCAACTTCTTCATGAACGTGCCGGTGACGGCCGAGGGCGCGCTGAGTTTCGAGGACGGCGTGTCCGGCCCCGGCAAGTACGTGGAGATGCGCGCCGAGATGGACCTGTGGGTGCTGATCAGCAACTGCCCGCAGCTCAATAACCCCTGCAACGCCTACAACCCGACGCCGATCCAGCTGCTCGTCTGGGACTGAGCCCACCTTCTGAACCCCATCGCCCCGGGACGGCCCGGGGCGCCAAGACAGCTTTGCAGGACGGCCTGCCTCCGGAGACTCCCCCATGTTCAGCAAGGTCCTGATTGCCAACCGCGGCGCGATTGCCTGCCGCATCATCCGCACCCTGAAAACGCTGGGCGTGCGCAGCGTGGCCGTGTATTCCGAAGCCGACGCCCAGGCCCGCCACGTGCGCGAGGCCGACGAGGCCCACCTGCTGGGCCCGGCGCCGGCGGCCGAGAGCTACCTGCGCGCCGACCGCATCCTGCAGATCGCCAAGGACTGCGGCGCACAGGCCATCCACCCGGGCTACGGCTTCCTGTCGGAGAACCCGGCCTTCGCCGAGGCCTGCGAGGCGGCGGGCATCGCCTTCATCGGCCCGGCGCCACAGCAGATGCGCGCCTTCGGCCTGAAGCACACGGCGCGCGATCTGGCGCAGGCGCGCGGCGTGCCGCTGCTGCCGGGCTCGGGTCTGCTGCTCGATCTGGCGCAGGCCACGGCCGAGGCCGCGCGCATCGGCTACCCGGTGATGCTCAAGAGCACGGCGGGCGGCGGCGGCATCGGCATGCGGCTGGTGTGGAACGACACCGAACTGCGCGACGCGTTCGAGTCCGTGGGGCGGCTGGCGCAGGCGAACTTCAAGGACGCAGGCCTGTTCCTGGAGAAGTACGTGGAGCAGGCGCGGCACATCGAGGTGCAGGTGTTCGGCGACGGCGCGGGCGGCGTGATCGCGCTGGGCGAGCGCGACTGCTCGGTGCAGCGGCGCAACCAGAAGGTGATCGAGGAAACCCCGGCGCCGGGCCTGAGCGACGCGCAGCGCACCGAGCTGCACGCCACCGCCGTGCGGCTGGCGCAGGCGGTGAACTACCGCTCCGCCGGCACGGTGGAGTTCGTGTACGACGCAGCGAGCGGTGCCTTCTACTTCCTGGAGGTGAACACGCGCCTGCAGGTGGAGCACGGTGTGACCGAGCAGGTGTGCGGCGTGGACCTGGTGGCCTGGATGCTGCAGCTCGCGGCCGGCGACCTGCCGCCGCTGGCCACGCTGCAGCCGGTGCCGCGGGGCGCGTCCATCCAGGTGCGGCTGTACGCGGAAGACCCGGCGAAGAACTTCCAGCCCAGCGCGGGCTTGTTGACCGACGTCGTCTTCCCGCCGCGCGCGCGGGTGGACAGCTGGGTCGAGCGCGGCACCGAGGTACCGGCCTGGTACGACCCGATGCTGGCCAAGCTGATCGTGACCGCCGACACGCGCGAGCAGGCCCTGCTGCAGCTGGAAGACGCGCTGGACGCCACGCGCCTGGCCGGCATCGAGACCAACCTGGGCTACCTGCGCCAGGTGGTGCGCGACCCGGTGTTCCGCGAAGGCCGGCAGGTGACGCGGTTTCTCGCCACCTTCGACTTCAAGCCGCGCACCATCGACGTGCTGGAGCCCGGCGTGCAGACCTCGGTGCAGGACTCGCCGGGCCGCCAGGGCTACTGGGCCGTGGGCGTGCCGCCGAGCGGGCCGATGGACACCCACGCGCACCGCATGGCCAACCAGCTGGTGGGCAATGCGAGCGATGCGGCGGCGCTGGAGATCACGCTGGCCGGGCCCACGCTGCGCTTCAACGTGGCGACCGTGGTGGCGGTGACGGGCGCACCCGCGAAGCTCACCCTCAATGGCCAGCCGGTGGCCATGTGGCAGGCCCTGGCCGTGCCGGCCGGTGCCACGCTGGCCGTGGGCCGCTGCGAAACCGGTGTGCGCCTGGCCCTGGCCGTGGCCGGCGGGCTGGACGTGCCGCTGTACCTGGGCAGCCGCAGCACCTTCACGCTGGGCCAGTTCGGCGGGCACGCGGGGCGGCACCTGCGCACGGGCGACGTGCTGCACCTGGCGGACGCACCGGCTTCAGTCGAGGCGCAGACCATGAGCGACTACGTCTACGCGCCCGAGTACACGAACCACTGGGACATCGACGTGCTCTACGGCCCGCACGGCGCGCCGGACTTCTTCACGCCGGAAGACATCGCGATGTTCTTCGGCACCGACTGGAAGGTGCACCACAACAGCAGCCGCACCGGCGTGCGCCTGATCGGCCCGAAGCCCCAGTGGGCGCGCAGCGACGGCGGCGAGGCCGGGCTGCACCCGTCGAACATCCACGACAACGCCTACGCGATCGGCGCGATCGACTTCACCGGCGACATGCCGGTGATCCTCGGGCCCGACGGCCCGAGCCTGGGCGGCTTCGTCTGCCCGGCCGTGGTGCTGCACGATGAGCTGTGGAAGCTGGGCCAATTGCGGCCCGGTGACACCGTGCACTTTCACCGGCGCGCGGGCTCACCGGCGAGCCCCATCCTGGACGACCGCGCGGCCGAGGGCGAGCGCCCGCGCCGCGTGGTGCGGCAGGCGGGCGACCGCTATGTGCTGATCGAGTTCGGCCCGCTCACGCTGGACCTGGAGTTGCGCATGCGCGTGCAGGCCCTGCTCGAAGGCCTCAAGCGCAAGCACCTGGGCGGCGTGATCGACCTCACCCCGGGCATCCGCTCGCTGCAGGTTCACTTCGACCCCACGCGCCTGCCGCGCGAGCAACTGCTGCGCGTGATCGCCGAGGTGGACGACGCGCTGCCGCCGGTGGACGAGATGGTGGTGCCCTCGCGCACCGTCGTGCTGCCGCTCTCGTGGGACGACCCGCAGACGAAACTGGCGATCGAGAAATACATGCAGTCGGTGCGGCCGGACGCACCCTGGTGCCCGAGCAACATCGAGTTCATCCGCCGCATCAACGGGCTGGACTCGATCGAAGACGTGTTCCAGGTCGTGTTCGACGCGCGCTACCTGGTGCTGGGCCTGGGCGACGTGTACCTGGGCGCGCCGGTGGCCACGCCGCTGGACCCGCGCCACCGGCTGGTGACCACCAAGTACAACCCCGCGCGCACCTGGACGCCGGAGAACGCCGTGGGCATCGGCGGCGCCTACCTTTGCGTGTACGGCATGGAAGGCCCCGGCGGCTACCAGTTCGTGGGCCGCACGCTGCAGATGTGGAACCGCTGGCGGCATGGCACGCCGGGCACGCCGTTCGAGCAGCCCTGGCTGCTGCGCTTCTTCGACCAGATCCGCTTCGAGCCAGTGAGCGAGGACGCGCTGAAGGACATCCGCGCACGCTTCCCGCACGGCGGTTACGCGCTGCGCACCGAAGACGGCACGTTCAGCCTGAAAGACTACCGCCGCTTCCTGGCCGAGAACGGCGAAGCGATCAGCGCGTTCAAGACCCGGCAGCAGGCCGCTTTCGAGGCCGAGCGCGAGCGCTGGGCCGCCGCCGGTCAGGTGGACTATGCCAGCGAGGCCGACGTGTCGGCCGCCGGCGTGGAGGCCGAGATCGACCTGCCCGAGGGGGGCCGCGCCCTGGCCACCAGCGTGCCGGGCAACGTGTGGAAGGTGGCGGTGAGCGTGGGCCAGCAGGTGCAGGCCGGCGACGTGCTGCTGGTCATCGAGTCCATGAAGATGGAATTCAACCTGCTCGCGCCCGCCAACGCCACGGTGCACAGCCTCATGTGCGCGCAAGGCGGCTCGGTGGCTGCGGGGCAGAACGTGCTGGTGCTGATCGACGAAGCCGCTGTCTGAGCCTTTCCAAAAAATCCAAGGAGTCTTCTGCCATGTCCCTGACCCAACTGTCTTTTGACCTCGCCAGCCTGCAAGCCGCCTACCGCGAAGGCACCGCCAACGTGCGCGAGGTGATCGCCGAAGCCTTGCGCCGCAGCGCGGCCGACACGCACCACGCCTACATCCGCCTGCTGAGCGCGGCCGAGGTCGAGCCTTACCTGGCCCGCCTGGACGGCGTGGACCCGGCCAGCCTGCCGCTGTTCGGCGTGCCTTTCGCGATCAAGGACAACATCGACCTCGCGCACATCCCCACCACCGCCGCCTGCCCCGAGTTCGCGCACACGCCGGCCGACAGCGCTTTCGTGGTGCGCCAGTTGCTCGCGGCCGGCGCGGTGCCGGTGGGCAAGACCAACCTGGACCAGTTCGCCACCGGCCTGAACGGCACGCGCTCGCCCTATGGGGCGTGCCGCAACGCGCACAACCCCGCCTTCATCTCGGGCGGCTCCAGCTCGGGTTCGGGGGTGGTGGTGGCCAAAGGGTATGTGAGCTTCGCGCTGGGCACCGACACCGCCGGCTCGGGCCGCGTGCCCGCGGCGTTCAACGGGCTGATCGGCCTCAAGCCCACGCTGGGCCTGCTCTCGGCATCGGGCGTGCTGCCAGCCTGCCGCTCGGTGGAGACGCCCTCCATCCTCGCGCTCACGGTCGCCGATGCGCAGGCCGTGCTGGGCGTGGCGGCGGCGTTCGACGACACCGATGCCTACAGCCGCCCTGCCCAGCCGCTGGGCGTGGACTTTTCCGCCGGGCCGTTCCGCTTCGGCGTGCCGCGCGACGAGGACCTGGACTTCTTCGGCAACGGAGCGGCGGCTGCGCTGTTCGCCGACGCGGTGAAGCGCCTGGAATCGCTCGGCGGCACGGCTGTCACCATCGACCTCACGCCCTTCCTGGACGTGGCGAAGCTGCTCTACGAAGGCCCCTGGGTGGCGGAGCGCTATGTGGCCATCCAGGGCTTCATCGACACACAACCCGAGGCGGTGTTCCCGCCGGTGCGCAGCATCATCGAAGGCGGGCGCGGCAAGACCGCCTCGGAGGCCTTCGCGGGGGCCTACCGGCTCAAGGCGCTGCGCCGCGTGTGCGACCGGGTGTGGAACGAGGTGGACTGCCTGCTCACGCCCACCGCCGGCACGATCTACCGCATCGAAGAAATGCAGGCCGACCCGATCCGCCTCAATGCGAACCTGGGCCGCTACACCAACTTCGTGAACCTGCTCGACCAGTGCGCGGTGGCGGTGCCGGCCGGTGTGCTCGCCAGCGGCGATGCGAAAGGCCTGCCCTGGGGCGTGACGCTGGGCGCTCCCGCGCACAAGGACCTGGCGCTGCTGCGCCTGGCCGACCGCTTTCACCGCGCGCTGGGTGGCACGCTGGGCGCGACGGGCACCGACGTGTCGGCCACGCCCGCCAGCGCCGGCCTGCCCGGCGGTGAAGTGGGCGCGGCCGGCGCGGGCACGGTGCGCGTGGCGGTGTGCGGTGCGCACCTCGCGGGCCTGCCGCTGAACCACCAGCTCACGTCACGCGGTGCACGCCTGCTCTGCAGCCCACCGTCCGCCGCCGAGTACCAGTTGCACGCGCTGGCGGGCGGGCCGGTGCAACGGCCCGGCATGGTGCGCGTGGCCGAAGGCGGCGCGGCGATTGAACTGGAGGTGTGGGAGGTGCCCACCGCCCTCTTCGGCAGTTTCGTGGCCGGCATTCCCGCGCCGCTGGGCATCGGCAAGGTGAAGCTGGCCGACGGCAGCGAAGTGCCGGGCTTCATCTGCGAAGGCTCGGGCATCGCGGGTGCCACGGACATCACGCATTTCGGGGGGTGGCGTGCGTGGCTGGCGGCGGGGGCCCCGCGCTGAAGAGCTCCGAACCGAACCATTCTGGCGCGTGGGGCACTTAGCTCGCTTCGGGCAAGTCGCGAACGGTATCGCGGCGCTCCAACGTCAGAACCTTGTCAAATGAACGCCATCTGCAACGATCGCCCCACTTTTCTTCACATCGAATTGCTTGAGCTCACCGACCGGCGGGAAATCCCTCTGCACGAGCTGGAGCGTCAAGCCACCACGGCTCTCCAGGCGAGGGACGATTTTGTGAGTTCGCGCCTGCCAAGTTCGGTGTTGCACGGACTGGGACGGATGGCCTCGGTGGCGCTGAATGCCGTGGGCGCAGCGGGATGCACCGGTGGTTTTTTTGCGGCCATTGGGGCTGCCGGCAATTTCCAGGAATTCATACTCCTGGACCAGGATTCGATATGGAAAGCCGACTTCAAGCAGGATGCGATCAACGACAGCCTCGTGTCGGTGGTGTCGTTTGCGGCTTCAGCCTACTCCTTCAAAGGCGCCCGCTACATCAGCAACTGGATCGATCAGAACGACGCGCACTGGCTGGAAAAACTGCAAAGCGATGTCGACAGCACCCAACACCAACTGGCCATCAGGGCACTCGAATCGAGCGAATATGAGCTGGTTGCAGCACTTGATAAAAACATCCTGCAAGTGGGACACCTGATAAATGCCATGAAAGACGATGACCCAAAAACAGAATCGGTCATGGCATACATCCTCGATCAGGGAAAGCTGACCCAGCCCGCCGTGTGGGCAGCCGAGAAGGCTCAGATGGCGCTTTCTGGCTTGGGGAACCGACTGGTCGGTGAGCTCGCCACGAACACGGCCCGCTTGATCGACAAGATCGAGCAGGCGAAATCGCCGGAGTCCTACCTTGCGCTCCTTGCCCTGGCGTCCACGGCCATGATCACTGAACCGCCCGCCGAGTTTGGCGAGTACCTGGCACGCCATCCGGATGTGGCGAAGAAAACAGTGCAGCTCATGAAGTCGATACCCCAGTCGCAGGCCAACCAGCTGGTCGTGCAGCATGAAAGAGGTCGCATGGCGGGCCTCACGCGAGGCATTCTCAACGCGGCCATCACAACGAACTGAAAACAAAAAAGCCAGACCGAGGTCTGGCTTTTTCATGGGCTGGCTGGCTCAGCGCGGTGCGCGGCGCGCCATCGGGCGGGCAGGGCCGCCTTCGTTGCGGCGCGGGGCGAAGTCGCCACGCATGGCACCGCGCTCGGCGTTGCCACGGTCGCTAAAGCCACCGCGCGATTCACCGCCCTTGTCGCTGCGGCCGAAGCTGGAGAAGCCGCCGGGCTTGCCGCCGGTGCGCGCAGGCGCGGCACCACGGTCACCGAAACCGCGGCTGGCCGGGCGGGTGTCGTTGCGGTAGCCGCCTTGATCGCCGCGGTTCTCGAAGCGGTTTTCACCCCGGTTGTCGAAGCGGTTCTCTTGGCGCGGCTGCGGCTCGGCGCGACCTTCGAAGCGCGGGTCGAAGCGCGCGCCAGGACGGCTGTGGTCGGGACGCGGCGCGTCGAAGCGGCCTTCAGGACGGCCTTCCGGACGACCCTCGAAACGCGGGCCGCGCGGTGCGGGGCCACGGGCGTTGAAGTTGCTGCGGTCGGCATAGTTGCGATCGCCACCACCACCGAAGCGATCACCACGGCCTGCGCCCGGGCGACCACGGCCGCCGAACTCGGGTTGCGGCGCGCGCTGGCGCGGCTCCAGGCCGGGCACGGTCTCGACGTTGATGCGCTGGCGCGTGTAGGCCTCGATGTCGCCGATCTTGCGGCGGTCGCGGAACTCGGCGAAGGTCACGGCCAGGCCGTCGCGGCCGGCACGGCCGGTGCGGCCGATGCGGTGCGTGTAGTCCTCGGCCTTCATCGGCAGGCCGAAGTTGAAGACGTGGGTGATGGTGGGCACGTCGATGCCGCGCGCGGCGACGTCGGTGGCCACCAGGATCTGCACCTGGCCGGCGCGCAGCGCCATCAGGCGGCGGTTGCGCATGCCCTGGTTCAGCGCGCCGTGCAGCGCGACGGCGGCAAAGCCGGCCTGCTGCAGGTCGTTGGCGAGGCCGTCGCATTCGATCTGCGTGCTGCAGAACACCACGGCCTGGTTGATGGTGGTGTCGCGCAGCCAGTGGTCGAGCAGCTTGCGCTTGTGGTCGGCGTGGTCGGCCCAGAACAGCACCTGCTTGATGTTGGCGTGCTGCTCCTGCGGGGTGTCGATCTGCACCTTCTGCACATGCTTGCCGTTCTCGTGCATCACGCGCATGGCGAGCTGCTGGATGCGCGGCGCGAAGGTCGCGCTGAACATCATGGTCTGGCGGCGCTGGCTGGTGAGTTCGTTGACTTCGGCGAGGTCATCGGAGAAACCCAGGTCGAGCATGCGGTCGGCTTCGTCGACCACGAGGAACTGCACCTGGTCGAGCTTGAGCTGCTGCGAGCGCTGCAGGTCGAGCAGGCGGCCGGGCGTGGCGACCACGAGGTCGGCGTTCTGCAGGCGGGCGATCTGCAACTGGTAAGGCATGCCGCCCACCACGTTGGCGATGCGCAGGCCGCGGCAGTGGCGCACGAGGTCGATGGCGTCATGCGCCACCTGCTGCGCGAGTTCGCGCGTGGGGCACAGGATCAGGGCGCCGGGGGTGGCGGCCTTGAAGTTGCGCGGGCTGGTGGGGTCCTTGCGCTTGGGCGCCTTGGGCGGCGCTTCGCCGCGGGCCAGGGCTTCGGCCACGGCGCGTTCGCGGTCGGCACGTTCCTGGGCGTCGGCGGCGGCGCGTTGCTGCAGCAGGGTGTGCAGCACGGGCAGCAGGAAGGCGGCGGTCTTGCCGCTGCCGGTCTGGCTGGAGACCATCATGTCGGCAAAACGCTGCTCGCCTTCGGCCAGCATGGCCTTGGGGATCACATTGTTCTGCACCGTGGTGGGCTGCACGTAGCCGAGGTCGGCACAGGCCTGCACCAGCTCGGGAGCCAGGCCCAGCAGCTCGAAGCCGTTGGGGCCTGCGGGCTCGACGGGCTCGGTGGCCTCGACGGTGGTGGTGGTGGTGGAAACGTCTGCCTCGGTGTCGGCAGAGAGGATTTCGGGCGTGAATTCGCCGCGGGCTTCAAAAGAGTCGCTCATGTTCGTCCATGCGCCAAAGTGCGCAATTGATCGAATGCAAACGCTGAAGGGTCGGCCGGCCTTGCAAAGGCGGCAGCTCCGGGAGGCGTCGGATCCGTTCGTGGTTACAAAACATCAACCATCAAACGATCGACGCGCCATGGGTCACAAGGAGAAACGTGACACCGGGAGCGAAGGCCCCATCCTGCGGATGCGGGGGGCCTGGTGTGTGAGGCAGATGCACAAATCATCGCAGTTGCCTGCGAAGCCGCTGATTATGGCATGGATTCGGGAAAACCCCAACCCCTGATGTTCAGGGCAGGTTTTCTCGAAAGATGATCTGGCCGCGCACCGTCTCGACGCCGGTGAGCGCGTCGCGCCCGTCGCGCAGGTTGGCGAAGATGCGCACGCAGGTGAGCATGGCGCCCTGCGGGCTCTGGCTGATGACGGCGTCCATGGTGCCGTCGATCAGCAGGGCCCGGGTGTCGGGCGAGAGGCCGTGGCCGATGAACACCACCTTCTGGTCGCGGCCGGTTTCCTTCAGCGCCCGACCCACGCCGTCGGAGGCGCCGCCGATGTTGTAGATGCCCGCGAGGTCGGGGTACTGGTCGAGCAGCGTGCGCGTGAGGGCATGGTTGCGCCCGGCGTCGTCGTGGCCTTCGCGCAGGCCCACGACCTCGATGCGCGGAAAGGACTCCTTGAACAGGTAGAGGAAGCCCATCTCGCGTTCTTCGTGCGCGCGGTAGCTCAGGCTGCCCGCGATCATGGCCACCTGCGCCGGGCGGTCGCCGATGAAGCGCGCGATGAGGTAGGCCGCCGTGCGCCCGGCGGCGCGGTTGTCCAGGCCCACGTAGGCCGCGCGGCGCGCGCCGGAGAGGTCGGAGATGAGGGTGACGGTGTGCACGCCGCGCTCGGCCAGGGCATCGACGGCGTCGCGCACCAGCGGGTGTTCCAGCGCCATGAAGGCGATGCCATCGGCGCGCGCGCCATGGCGCAGCAAGGCCTTGGCCAGCACCTCGGGGTTGAAGCCTTCGACGAACTCCACGCGGCAGCGCACGTTGTAGGGCGTCCAGTGTTCCTGCGAATAGCCGATGGTGTCGCCCAGCATGCGCAGGAAGCGGTTGTTGCCGGCTGGCAGCAGGAACACCAGTTGCATCGGCGGCGGCTGCAGGGCGGCGCGCACCTCGGCATCGGGCAGGTACTGCAGCCGCTCGGCGGCCTTCATCACGCGCTCGACCGTGGCGCGGCGCACACCGGGGCGGCGGTTGAGCACACGGTCCACCGTGGCCGTGGAAACGCCGGCCAGCTCGGCGATGTCGGGAATGCGGGCGGCCTTGGACATGCTGGAATTCAATCAAAAAACATCATTTTCAAAACTGGCAGAGGGGCAGGACAAAAGATAACATCGATCCATATTCTGATGCATCAAGGCATCAAATCCAATCAAATAAGAGCAGGAGACAGCTTGCAGTACGAATTCGAGTTCGCCAGCGTGCTGGCGGCTTGGCCCCAGTTCCTGGAAGGTGCCTGGATGACGATCCAGCTGTCGTTCCCCGCGACGGTGCTGGGCTTCGTGATCGGCACCCTGTGCGCGATCGGCCGGCGCGGCCAGGTGCGCTGGGTGTCGCGCCTGTGCGGCGCCTATGTGGAGGTGATCCGCAACACGCCGCTGCTGGTGCAGGTGTTCCTGGTGTTCTTCGGGCTGGCCAGCCTGGGCTGGAAGGTCTCGGCCTTCACGGCGGCGCTGGTCTCGCTGGTGATCAACGTGGCGGCCTACTCCTGCGAGATCATGCGCGCCGGCATGGACTCCATCCACAAGGGCCAGCTGGAGGCGGCGGAGTGCCTGGGCCTCACGCGCCGGCAGGTCTACTGGCACGTGATCCTGCGCCCGGCGATGGAGAAGGTGTACCCGGCGCTGACCAGCCAGTTCGTGCTGCTGATGCTGGCGACCTCCATCACCTCGCAGATTTCGGTCGAGGAGCTCACGGCGATCGCCGCGCGCGTGCAGTCCGAAACCTTCCGGCCGTTCGAGGCCTACATCCTGGTCGCGGTGGCGTACCTCGCGCTGTCCCTGCTGATGCGCGTCGGCCTGTGGCTGTTCGGCCAGGCCGTGTTCACGCGCAAGCGCCGCCTGGGCGCCGGTGGAGCATCCCGATGATCGAAGGCGGATTGAACCTGTACCACGTGCAGTTGCTGGGGGTGGGTGTGCTGTGGACGGTGTGCCTGTCGGTGATCGCGTTCATCGGCGGCGGCCTGGTGGGCGGGGCGGTGGCGCTGTGCCGCATCAGCCCGGTCAGGGCGGTGCGCTGGGCGGCCATCGCCTGGATCCAGCTGATCCAGGGCACCCCGCTGCTGGTGGTGTTGTTCGTGTGCTATTTCGGCCTGAGCATCATGGGCCTGGAGCTGCCGGGCCTGGTGGCCGCCAGCATCGCCATGGTGATCTACGTCAGCGCCTACCTGGGCGAGATCTGGCGCGGCTGCATCGAGTCGGTGCCGCGCACGCAGTGGGAGGCGGCCGAGTGCCTCGCTCTGTCGCGCTCGCAGCGCATGCGCCTGGTGGTGCTGCCGCAGGCCCTGCGCATCGCCACGCCGCCCACCGTGGGCTTCATGGTGCAGATCGTGAAGAACACCTCGCTGGCCTCCATCGTCGGTTTTGTCGAGCTGGTGCGCGCCGGCCAGCTGATCAACAACTCCATCTTCCAGCCGTTCCTGATCTACCTGATCATCGCGGCCCTCTATTTCGCCATGTGCTTCCCGCTGTCGGTCTGGAGCCGCCGACTCGAACAGCGCCTGCACTTCGGCAACCGCATTCCCAGCGAGACATGAAAGAAGCCCCCTCCATGACCCCGGTCGTCGAACTCAAGGACGTGCACAAGCGCTTCGGCGCGAACCAGGTGCTCAAGGGCGTGTCCTTCGCCATTCCCAAGGGCCAGGTCACGGCCATCATCGGCAAGAGCGGCTCGGGCAAGAGCACGGCGCTGCGCTGCATCAACCGCCTCGAAGTGATCGACGGCGGCAGCATCCAGGTGTGCGGCCACGCGGTGCACGACGGTGGCATCGACCTGCGCCGCCTGCGCATGGACGTGGGCATCGTGTTCCAGAGCTACAACCTGTTCCCGCACCTGACGGTGGAGCAGAACATCACGCTGGCGCCCAAGGCGGTCAAGGGCCTGTCGGCCGCCGACGCCCGCGCCATCGCCGAGCGCACGCTGCGCCAGGTGGGGCTGGCCGAGAAGGCCCAGGCCTACCCCGAGCAGCTCTCGGGCGGGCAGCAGCAGCGCGTGGCGATCGCGCGCTCGCTGGCCATGGAGCCGCAGGTGATGCTGTTCGACGAGGTCACCTCCGCGCTCGATCCGCAGCTCACCGGCGAGGTGCTGCGCGTGATCGAGCAGCTGGCCGAAGGCGGCATGACCATGGTGCTGGTGACGCACGAAATGGAGTTCGCCGCGCGCGTGGCGGATTCCATCATCTACATGCACGAGGGCAAGGTCTGGGAGACCGGCCCCGGCACCATGCTGCGCGATCCGCAAACGCCGGAGCTGCGCGAATTCCTCTCACATGGGCTGTGAGCGAACGCCCTTTCTTCTTTCCTTCCCTTTCGACAACCAACGGAGACACACCATGACCGCTTCCCGCATCCTGCGCCGCACCGTGATCGCCGCCGCCCTGGGCGCGCTGTGCCTGCCCGCCCTGGCCGACCTGGCCGAGATCAAGGCGGCCGGCAAGATCCGCATCGCCATCGACCTGAGCGCGCCGTTCTACGGCTACGTGGACGACAAGGTGAACCCGGCGGGATCCGACGTGGAGGCAGCCCAGCTGCTGGCCAAGGACCTGGGCGTGCAGCTGGAGATTGTGAACTCGACGAACTCCGCGCGCATCCCCAACCTGCTGTCGAACAAGGCCGACCTGATCATCTCCTCGCTGTCGATCACGCCCGAGCGCCAGAAGGCGGTGGACTTCTCGATTCCCTACGGCGCCATCCAGGCCGCCGTGGGCGCACCCAAGGGCCTGAAGATCACCGGCATCGACGACCTGGCGGGCAAGACCGTGGCGGTCACGCGCGGCGGCCCGCAGGACAAGATCGTCACCGAGCGCGCACCGCAGGCCAAGGTGGTCCGCTTCGACGACGAGGCCGCCTCGATCACCGCCGCCGCCAGCGGCCAGACCGACATCGTGGCGATCACGCCGCCCATCATCGCCGCCATCGCCAAGCGCGCCCCGGCGCGCGAGTTCGAGGTGAAGTTCATCCTGCAGTCCTACCAGCTGGCCGTGGCCATGCGCAAGAACCAGCCCGACCTGATGAACTGGGTCAACGGCTGGGTCAAGACCAACCTCGCCAACGGCAAGCTCAACGACATCCACGTCAAGCACGCCGGCGTGCCCATCCCCAAGGAAATCATCGACGGCGCGAAGTAAAGCTCGCCGTTGTTCCGTCCGCATCCGCACCTGAGAGAGATCCCACAATGAGTCGCCATTTCGGAGAAATCCGCCAGCTCGGCTATGTCGTGCACGACATCGAAGCCGCCATGGACTACTGGAGCCGCACGCTGGGCGTGGGCCCGTGGTACTACAACCCGCGCGTGCCGATCCGCAACTACGAGTACGACGGCCAGGGCTACGAGCCGCACAACTCGGTGGCGCTCGCGAACTCGGGCTTCGTGCAGGTGGAGCTGATCCAGACGCGCAACGACGTGCCGTCCATGTACCGCGACTTCCTGCAGGCCGGGCGCACCGGTCTGCAGCACGTGGCGTACTGGACGAGTGACTACGACGCCGACCTCCAGCGCCTGCTGGCCGAAGGCTTCAAGCCCAAGATGCAGGGCGAGGTGGGCGAGCGCGGCCGCTTCATCTACTTCGACACCGAGTACCACCCGGGCACGGTGATCGAGCTGTCCGAAGTGGCCGGCCCCAAGGGCCGCATGTTCGATCTGATCCGCGAGTCCTCGAAGACCTGGGACGGCGTCACCGACCCGGTGCGCCCTTTCCCCGACCTGAGCAAGATCTGACCCCGCCCATGACGCACCCCGAACGCCTGCAGGCGACCTACCTGATCGAAACCCCGCTGGAGCCCGCCCAGGTGGCCGAGGTGATGGCGGGCGAACAGTCCTGCGGCACCTTCACCCGCGTGCAGGGCGAGACCGATGCCCTGCGCGAGCGCGCCCGCGCGACCGTGGAACACATCGATCGGCTGCCCGATGCCGACGCGCCCAGCCTGCCCAACGCCTGGCTGGAGCGCCAGGGACGCGGCGGCCCCTGGCACCGCGCCCGCGTGCGCATCGCCTTCCCCACCGCGAACATCGGCGCCAACCTGCCGACGCTGGCGGCCACCGTCAGCGGCAACCTGTACGACCTGGGCGAGGTCACCGGCCTGCGCCTGGAGTCGCTGCAGTTGCCGGCGGCCTACCGCGCGCGCTTCGAGCGGCCCCCGGTGGGCATCGCCGGCACGCGTGCGCGCACCGGTGTGCCCTCGGGCGCTTTGGTGGGCACCATCATCAAGCCCAACGTGGGCTTCTCGGCCGAACAGACGGCCGAACTGGTGGCGCGGCTGTGCGCGGCGGGTGTGGACTTCATCAAAGACGACGAGGTGTGCGCCGACCCGGCCCACGCCCCGCTGGCCGAGCGCGTGCCCGCCGTGATGGCGGCCGTGCGCGCCCACGAACAGCGCACCGGCAAACACGTGATGGTGGCCTTCAACATCACCGACGAGACCGACGCCATGCGGCGCCACGCCGACCTGGTGGAACGCGAAGGCGGCTCCTGCGTGATGGCCAGCCTGAACTGGTGCGGCTACTCGGCCGTGCAGACCCTGCGCCGCCACACCCCGCTGACCCTGCACGGCCACCGCAACGGTTTCGGCGCGCTCTCTCGCCACCCACTGCTGGGCATCGGCTTCCAGGCCTACCAGACGCTCTGGCGCCTTGCGGGTGTGGACCACATGCATGTGCACGGCCTGCAAGGCAAGTTCTCGCAGCCCGACGATGAGGTGACCGAGTCCGCACGCGACTGCCTCACGCCCCTGGCAGAAGGCGCCAACGACACGGTGATGCCGGCCTTTTCCTCCGGCCAGTGGGCAGGCACCGTGCCCGCCACCTGGACCGCCACCGGCACCGACGACCTGCTCTTCATGTCCGGCGGCGGCATCCTGGCCCACCCGGGCGGCCCCGAGGCGGGCGTGTCGAGCATCCGCCAGGCCTGGGCCGCCGCGCGCGCGGGCCGCTCGCTGGCAGACAGCGCGCGCGACGCGCCCGAGCTCGCCGCCGCCCTGGCCTTCTTCGGACCGAAGACGAAGTGAGCCCCGCCACCGAGAGCCCCCCGCCCCGGCTCGCTTGGTACGGCGACGACTTCACCGGTGCAACCGACACGCTGGCCACCGCCGCGCAAGCGGGGCTGCGCAGCCTGCTGTTCCTGGGCGTGCCGAACGCGCAGCGCCTGCGGCAGGCCGGCCCGCTGGACGCGATCGGCATCGCCGGTGCAGCGCGCGCGATGGCCCCGCAAGCCATGGCGGTCGAACTCGAACCGGTGGGCCGCTTCTTCGCCCAGCTGGGCTCGCCGGTGGTCCACTACAAATGCTGCTCCACCTTCGACAGCGCGCCCCACGTGGGCAGCATCGGTGAAGCCGTGCGCGTGCTCAACCGGCACATCCGCAGCGACTGGGTGCCCATCGTCGGCGGCCAGCCCAACATCGGCCGCTACTGCTGCTTCAGCCAGCTCTTCGCGGCCGGCGGCGCCGGCGGCGAGGTCCACCGCATCGACCGCCATCCCACCATGCGACAGCACCCGGTGACGCCCATGGGCGAGGCCGATCTGCGGCTTCACCTGCAGGCCCAGGGCCTGGCGCGGGTGGCCGCCCTGCACTACCCCACGCACACCCGGCCGCCCGAGCAGCAGGACGCCGCGCTGCAAAGCCTGCTCGCGACCGGCCCCGATGCCGTGCTGCTCGACGTCTCGGGCCCGCACGACCTGGCCGCCGTCGGTCGCCTCATCTGGCGCGACGCGCAACGCGCTCCGCTGCTCGCGGTCGGACCCAGCGGCGTGGTGCAGGCACTGGCCGCGCACTGGAATGCCCCCGCCGAAGCCCTGGCACCACCTCCGGCGGCGCAAGACCCCGTGTTCGCCTTCGCCGGCAGCCTGTCGCCGCAGACGGCCGAGCAGGTCGCTTCAGCGCGCTCTTACCTGAAGGTGCCGGTGGATGTGCGCCGGCTGCTGGGCGACCCCGATCACGCGAGTGCCTGCTGCACTGCGGCACTTACCGCGCTGGCCGAGGGCCGCCACGTGCTGCTGCACACCGAAGCCGGTCAGCGGCAGGGTGACCTGGACGCGCACGCGGTGGCCCTGGCCACGGGCGAGCTGGTGGCGCGCGTGGTGCGCGAGCGCGCCGCCTCGGGCGCGCCGCTGCGGCGCGTCGGCATCGCCGGCGGCGACACCTCCAGCCTGGCGGTGCAGAAGCTCGGGGTCTGGGGCCTGGGCTGCCAGGGCGTGCTCTCGCCGGGCGTCACGCTGAGCCGCGCGCGCAGCGACGACGGGGCGCTCGACGGCCTGGAGCTCATGCTCAAGGGCGGGCAGATGGGCCCGGCCGATGTATTCGAGCGATTGGTGTGGGGGCTCGGCGCTCAGTCGAGCACCATGCGCACCACGTAGAACAGCAACGCGGCCAGCACGGCGGTGGCCGGCACGGTGACGATCCAGGCGGCCACGATGCGCATGACCACCGAGCGCTTGACGATTTCCTTCTTGTAGGCCTTCTTGAACGCCTTCTGTTCTTTCTTGGCGAACACGGCATCCTCGGGTTGCGCCAGCTCCCGCTGCTTGGCCAGCCGCTTCATGTCCGCCAGCATGCGCTTCTTCTCGCTCACCTCGGCGGCCTCGAAACGGCTCAGGTAGGCCTCGACCACATCGCGGTCAGCGCCCTGGTGGCCGGAGCGCACCACGCGCTCCATCTTGGCGTAGTTCACCTTGAGCAGTTCGCGCAGGAAGCCGACGCCGAACACCGCGCCGATGGAGATGTGCGTCGTCGACACCGGCATGCCCAGCTGCGAAGCGACGATCACGGTGAGCGTGGCGGACATGGCGATCGCGTAGGCGCGCATGTTGTCCAGTTCGGTGATTTCCTTGCCCACGGTGCGGATCAGTCGCGCACCGTACAGCGCCAGGCCGACCGCGAGGCCGAGCGCGCCCAGCACCATGATCCACAGGGGCGTGCCGGCCTTGGTGGCGATCGCGCCGTCCTTCACGGCTTCGTAGATCGCGGCCAGCGGCCCGATGGCGTTGGCCACGTCGTTGGCACCATGGGCGAAGCTCAGCAGCGCGGCCGAGCACACCAGCGGCCAGGTGAACAGGCGGTTGACGCCGTTCTTGCTGTTCTCCTGCCGCCGGGCCAGCGTGGCGATGGGCTTGCGCACCAGCGCCCACACCAGCACGGCCATCACCACGCCAGCCGCCATGGCCGTCAGCACGCCAACCTGCACCAGTTGCCCCAGGCCTTTGAGCAGCATGTAGGTGGTGTAGGCCCAGACCATGGCGGCGATCAGGATCGGCACCACGCGGCTGGCGGCGTCGATCATGTCGCTGCGATAGGTCACGCTGCGCTTGATGATGTACAGGAAGGCGGCGGCCATCGCGCCGCCGGCCAGGGGCGAGATCACCCAGCTGATCACGATCTGGACGATGGTTTCCCAGTTGACCAGCCCCCAGCCGCCGGCGGCGATGCCGGCGCCCATCACCGCGCCGATGATGGAGTGCGTGGTGGACACCGGCGCCCCCACCGCCGTGGCCAGGTTGAGCCAGAGCGCACCGGCCAGCAGCGCGGAGAACATCACCCAGGCAAACAGCGCCGGATCGGCGATGGCGTTCGGATCGATGATGCCGCCCTTGATGGTGCCGACCACGTCACCACCGGCCACGATGGCGCCCAGGGCCTCGAAGACGGCGGCCACGATGATGGCCCAGCCCATGGTCATGGCGCCCGAGCCCACGGCCGGGCCCATGTTGTTGGCCACGTCGTTGGCGCCGATGTTCATGGCCATGTAGGCCCCCACCGCCGCCGCCACGATCAGCAGCCACACCGCCGATGTCGCCAGCCCGGCGGTGGATGCCCCGGTGAGCGAGGCGTACAGCCCGACCAGAAGCAGGAAGAACACCGCGGCGCCCAGCTGGAGCACCTCCTGATGCTTCAAAATGAAGCGGGAACGGGATTTTTTTGTCATGTGAATATCATGTGAACGTCACGATTTTGACATGTGACCGCACACCACCCCGCCGGCGCACAGGCGCGCCGGAGGGAGAACGCTGGTCCCTGCTCAGCGCAGGAAATGGGTGCGGTAGTGCTCGAGTTCGTCGATCGACTCGTGCACGTCGGCCAGCGCGGTGTGCTTCTGGTGCTTCTTGAACGACTCGTACACCTCGGGCCGCCAGCGGCGCGCCAGTTCCTTGAGCGTGCTCACGTCCAGGCAGCGGTAGTGGAAGTAGGCCTCCAGCTTGGGCATGTACTTCACCATGAAACGGCGGTCCTGGCTGATGGTGTTGCCGCACATCGGCGAGCCGTTCTTGGGCACGTACTGGCCGATGAAGGCCAGCAGGGCGGCCTCGGCCTCTTCCTCGCTCACCGTGCTGGCCTTGACCTTGTCGATCAGGCCGCTGCGGCCGTGCGTGCCCTTGTTCCAGGCGTCCATGGCGTTGAGCACGGCGTCGCTCTGGTGCACCACGATGACCGGCCCCTCGATGCGCGGCGTGAGCTGCGGGCCGGTGATGACCACCGCGATTTCCAGCAGGCGTTCCTTTTCAGGGTCAAGCCCGCTCATCTCGCAATCGATCCAGACCAGGTTCTGGTCGCTCTTGGCCAGGGTGGGGGTGGCGTCGGCGCTGATCGCC